>JAUVEE010000025.1 GCA_030594935.1 bacterium | reverse complement strand
AGTCTTTATCCTATATTCCTCATAAGACTTGGCATTCAAGGCATGAACAGTTTCCGGCCTGGCTTGAACAATGAACAGTCGGCCGGTCTGGCCGTCCTTTGCCCATTCAATGTCTTGAGGCCGGCCGTAATGCTCTTCGATTTGACAGCCCCACTTAGCCAAAGTCAAAATATCCTTATCTTCTAAAGAAAACCTTAATTGATCTTTTGGTTTAACAACCACTTCTTTAATGCCGCTATTTTTATCGTAAATATATTTTTTATCTTTCCGGCCTAAATTCTTTAAAAAGATAGACTGATAACCCTGCTTTAAAGTTGGCTTGAAAACAAAAAATTCATCCGGAGTAATTTTTCCCTGAACAATCATTTCGCCAATCCCCCAAATAGAATTAATCAAAACCGCGTTGCGAAAACCGGTCTCCGTATCCAAAGTAAACATTATTCCCGAAGAAGATAAATCGCTTCTAATCATTTTTTGAACACCGACCGAAAGAGCAATTCCCAAGTGTTTAAACCCCTTCTCTTCCCGGTAAGAGATGGCCCGGTCAGTAAATAAGGAAGC
The DNA here is from genome assembly GCA_030594935.1 of bacterium. GTDB lineage: Bacteria > Patescibacteriota > Minisyncoccia > Minisyncoccales > JAGLPU01 > JAGLPU01. The sequence goes on along the minus strand of JAUVEE010000025.1, from coordinate 8,507 downwards.
AATGCATTTCTTGACTATTTGCAGCAGTTTCTTTTCGCCGAAAACATTAAGAGAAGTTTCGTGCTGGCCGGCAAAACTGGCGTCCGGCAGATCCTCGGCCGTGGCCGAAGAACGAACAGCGACATCAACATTCTTTTGTTTGTATTCTTGGGACAGCCGGCGATAATTTTCTCTAATATCTTTTTCCATATCAGCGGGAAACTTGGCTCCCAGAACCAGCTTGCGGGCAGCTAAGCCTGTTTTTTGCAGGCTCTTAATGTTTCCCGGTTTGAATTTCTGAAAAATCTGCTCCAACTCAGCATCTATTTTATTCTCCTTGAAAAAATACCAATAAGCATCAGCAGTCAAAACAAAACCATTGGGAATGTTAATTCCTTTTTTTGTTAATTCAGAATACATCTCTCCCAAAGAAGCGTTCTTGCCGCCCACTAAAGGAACATCTTTTGCCCAAATTTCGGAAAACCAGAGAATGTTTTTTTTCATCTTGTACTTTTAAATAGTTAATACTTTTAAAAATTACAGCCAAATTCTCGGCAAATATCATCTCCTCTGCTGTCTAAAGGGCTGTCCCAGCCTTCAAAAACTCCATCAGGCCCAGCAGAGCAAACTGTTGCCCCGTAAGGATTTCCCGGACACCCTTCTCCAATCGGACCTTCCATGACATAGCAGTTTCCCCAGGGATCTTTGGGAATTTCAGTGAAAAAGGGGCCTACCCAGTTATCATATACATCTCCATTGTTATTAACAAATCCGACTACTGTTCCCGGTCCCCAATAAGTACAGGCAGTGCCCAGCCCTATATTGGCAGGAGATGTTCCTCCTGATTCAAGGTAATTCACCACAATGACTCTATATAATTCGTCTACTACCTGAGTAGCCTCCGCAATCTCAGCTTTTTCTTTAGCGTTTGCCAATGATATCACTATCACTATGATTAACAGCCCAATAATAGCGATAACCACTAAAAGTTCAATTAAAGTAAAACCTTTAGACATTTTATTTTTGCGTTTTAATTATTTTTCTAATCGCTTCCACGCTTTCGGCGTTAGCTAAAGTGGAAAGGTCTCCCAAGTCTTCTCCCGAGAATAACTTCCTTAAAATTCTCCTCATTATTTTGCCGCTTCTTGTTTTGGGCAAATCAGCAACCAGGTAAACGTTTTTCAAGGAAGCAATCGGTCCGATCTCTTTTCTGACTTGGGCGGAAACTTCTGCTTGTAAAGCGGTCAAAGATTTCTTGGCATGGGAAATTATAAAAGCAATCGGCGCCTCTCCTTTAATCTTGTCCGGAATTCCGATAACCGCGCTTTCAGTAATATTTTTTAATTGATTAATAGCGTCTTCCAGCTCGCCGGTGGTTAAGCGGTGTCCGGCAACTTTAATTACGTCGTCGGAACGCCCCACAATCCTGATCAATCCCTTTTTATCTTTATAGGCGGTATCACTGGTAAAGTAGACTTTTGGACCAAATTGAGACCAGTAAGTCTGCGCATATTTCTTTGGATTCTTGTAAACCCCGCGCAACAAGCCGGGATTAAAAGGAGGCAAAATCACCAAGTTTCCCTCTTTATCGGGAGGCAAGGACTTGCCTTTATCATTTAAAATATCAACCTTCACTCCAGGAAAAGGCAAGCCGGTAAAACAGGGCTTAAACGGACCAATGCCGGGCAAAGAGGTCATTATAATGCCTCCGGTTTCAGTTTGCCACCAGGTGTCAACCAAAGAGCATTTTCCCTTGCCCACTTCTTTAAAAAACCAATTCCAAGAGGAGTCATCGATCGGCTCTCCCACTGAACTAATAATGCGCAAACTGTCAAATTTATACCTACTAAGGCTGCCCAGTGTTTTAATGAACATCCTAATTGCCGTGGGAGCGGTATAGAAAATCGTTGCTCCGTATTTTTCAATGGTCTGCGCCCAGCGGTCCGGCTGAGGCCAGCTGGGCAAACCTTCAAAAATAATAAAAGTGGTGCCATTCAGCAAGGGACCGTAGCAGCTGTAAGTGTGTCCGGTAACCCAGCCCACATCAGCGGTTGACCAAAAAATATCATCTTCTTTTAAATCAAAAATATACTTGGCTGTGGCATAAGCTTGGACCGCATAGCCGCCGCAAGCTTGAACCGTTCCTTTGGGCCGCCCGGTGCTGCCGCTGGTATAAAGTATAAACAGCAAATCTTCGGCATCCATTATCGCCGGCTGGCAAAAATCGCTTTCTTTTTCAGTTAGATCGTGCCAAAAATAATCTCTGTTTTTTTTCATTGAAATTTGATTCTTGGCGCGCTCAACCACCACTATTTTTTTAACATTTGTTCCTTTAATTCCTTTATCCGCATTTTGCTTCAGATTAATGACTTTTCCTTTGCGAAAATAGCCGTCAGCAGTTATTAAAACTTTTGTCTGGGTGTCTTGCAGGCGCAATTTCAAAGCTGTCGGACTGAAAGCGGAAAAAACAACCGCATGGATCGCTCCGATTCTGGCGCAGGCCAGCATAGCTATCATCGCTTCCGGAATCATGGGCAGATAAATTCCCACCTTGTCGCCTTTTTTCACTCCCATTTTTTTAAGAGCGTTGGCAAAACGGTTAACTTTTTTGAAAAGTTCGTAATAAGTTATTATCCTTGGCTTTTCCTCCAACGACTCCGGTTCCCAAATCAAAGCAACCTTGTTCTTAATTCGAGAAAAACCCAAAGCATTCTCTTCAAAAATACTGCTGGTAATATTCGTTTTTCCGTTGACAAACCATTTGAAATAAGGAGGCTGGTGAGAAAAAACCTTCCGCCATTTTTTGAACCAAAACAGCTTTTTGGCCTGCTTTTCCCAAAATTTAAGAGGACTTTCTTTATAGACAGAAGCATCTTTCAACCAAGCTTTTTTCTTGAACTCGGCGCTGGGAAAATATGAATCTCCTTTTTTAACTAGTTTTACTGACATCTTTTTAGCCATTAAATCCTGCCGGCAACCTTGATTTTTATAACTAGAACCTAGTCGTAAAAATAACGAAGCCGGAAAATTATTCTATTGCCTTTATTATAGCGTAAATTTCTAAAATACAAAACCCCGCCAATTCAGAAATAGCGGGGTTAAAATTAGATTGTTAAAATTATCATTTAAGCTCCTTACCTATCAGTTCGGCCAATTCAGCCATACGGGTGGCATAGCCGCATTCATTGTCATACCAGGCAACCACTTTAACTAAATTATCCTTAACCATTGTTAAAGGAGCATCTACAATAGAAGAAAAAGAATTGCCAATATAGTCGGAAGAAACCAAAGGAGTTTCTTCGACCGCGAAAATTCCTTGGAAAGATTTTTCTTGAGAAGCTTTAATAAAAGCGTTATTCACTTCTTCAACGCTAGTCTCTTTCTCCACTTCACAAACAAGATCCACTATAGAAACAGTGGCAGTGGGAACGCGCAAAGCAATTCCGTCCAGCTTTCCCTTTAGTTGGGGCAGAGCCTTGCCAATAGCTTTGGCTGCTCCGGTGGTGGTGGGAATAATATTGGTTGCCGCGGCTCGAGCCCGGCGCAAATCTTTGTGCGGGGCGTCTAAAAGCCGCTGATCGCTGGTATAACTGTGAATAGTGGTCATAAATCCCTTCACTATTTTGAATTCCTCATCCAATACTTTTGCTATTGGAGCCAGACAATTAGTAGTGCAAGAACCCATATCCATAATATCCGTTTTAGCCAAATCAAGTTCTCCTGCGTTAATCCCCAGCAGATAAGAAGGAATGCCGTCTCCTTTGCCCGGAGCGGAAATTATCACTTTTTTGGCTCCGGCGGAAATATGTTTGGCTGCTCCTTCAATTGTCCGGAAAAATCCGGTGCATTCCAAGACAACATCCACTTCCAATTCCTTCCAAGGAAGCTCAACCGGATCTTTTTCCGCAAATATTTTTATCTTATTGCCCTCAACTGAAATACTGTCTTCTACGACCTCAATATTTTTTCCATAAATTCCGTATAAAGAATCATATTTCAGCAGGTGAGCCAGCGTTTTAGGGTCGGTGAGGTCGTTAATCGCCACTACCTCCAAATCAAGTTTTTGATCAATTATTTGCTTAAACACCAAGCGGCCAATACGGCCAAAACCATTAATTGCAATTTTAGTCATGTTTTTATTCTTTAATATTTAATAGTTTGCAAATCTTTTCCCGGTCAAAGCCAATTACCATTTCTCCATCAATTTCCACTACCGGAACCGCCATTTGTCCTGATTTTTCCACCATTCTTTTCTGCTCCTCCTCGTCTTGAGAAACATCAATATCTTTGAATTCTATATTATTCTCTTTTAAGAATTCTTTTAAGGTATAGCAATATGGGCAAACCGGTGTACTAAATACTTTTACTTCCATAATTTTTTTATTTATTAATTAATAATAAAGCGGCGCCGACTGCTCCGGAAGATTCCCCGAGTTTAGCTTTTTTTATTCTAACATACTTTTTCGCTAAAGGGGAAATAACTCTCCTGGCACACTCCTTTTGGGCTGACCTCATAAAGAATTTGCTAGTCTTGGAAGTCCCGCCGCCCAGAACAATAATTTCCGGGTCTAGAACATTGACTATATTAGCCAGTCCTATCCCCAAATATCTTCCGTAATCAATGAAAAGCTGCAAGGCTTTTTTGTTTCCTGCTCTAGCTTTAACTTCCAATTCTCTTGAGCTGATTTTTCTTCTCTGGAAGAACTTTTCCGAAGCATACTCTTCAAAACAGCCAAAACTGCCGCAGCTGCACTGATAACCGTCAAACTTTATGCTCATATGGCCCACTTCTCCGCCGGAGCCGTGAGCTCCATGATAAATCTTGCGGTTTAAAACTATCCCTGCTCCGATTCCGCTTCCCAAAGTGATGCCGCAAACAACTTTGACATTTTGACCAGCCCCTAAACAAGCTTCAGCCAAAGCAAAACAATTAGCGTCATTATCCATAGCAACCGGGGTTTTCTGAGGCAAAAATCCCTTAACAACCTGTGTTAAGGGACAATTATTAAGATAAGGCAAATTCGGCGAATTCAAAACCAATTTTCTTTTCAGGTTTAATAAGGCGGGGACCCCGATACCAACGCCACTAACTTCTTTACCTAGGTTTTCTTTCACAACCGCCAAGAAATCGGCTTTGGTTCTGGGGGTGGAAATCTTTTTCTTTTTGATAATTTTGTTGTTCGCCAGCAAAAGAAAAATAATTTTGGTGGCGCCAACATCAATTCCCACAAAATACTTCATATTACTCTACTTGGCTGATTAAATCCTGAACATTGCCGCAAACATCTCCTGGCTGATTGTTGGTTAATTTGCAGATCAAAGCTGTTAAAATTTTAGCCTCTCCTTCCTCGCCGTTGCTTTGGCCGGAACCGACTCTCCAGTATTTGCATCCCAGAACAGTTGTCGGCACTCCGCCAGTACTGTATTGGGAAAATATATCCATGTCTGTGGTTGCATCCTCATTATTGTGAAAAGCTATCTCGTCTCCGAACAAAGCCGCCACTTGCTCTATTATTGGCCGCTCCCAAGAGCAATGAGGACAGTTGGGAGAGCCGAAAAAATAAACAACCGGCTTGCCGTTTTCTAGACAAACTTCATTCTCTCCGGCAGTAAAATTGCCGATAGTAATAATTTCTTTGGCTCGTTCTTTCATTTCAATCGCTTCCGGGAACAACAATCCTCCGTCCAAACTGGCGTATAAATCAAATTCATTATTCATTATTTTAACTTTCAGCTTATATAATTGATTTTCTTCCACCGCGCTGACCAAAGAAGCTGTTGAGCCGTCCTGCAAAAGATATTTATTAATATAGGCAATTGCTTTTTCTCCCACTTCCTGGGCAGATAAAACAGCGGTTTGAGAAGTATTGTTTTCAGATGAAGGAAGCGAATAAGTGCTGTTAAGACAGCTTACTGCCGTTACCGCGAGAACCCCGGCAATGATAATTATTATAGCGAAAAGGTTTTTCTTCAAAAATTCCATAATATTGTTAACGATTAATTAATTATTAATAGGATTATTGCATATTTTCGCCAAAATTACAAGCATTGAGCCAGCAGAGAGATTCGAACTCCCGACCTCCTCTTTACGAAAGAGTTGCTCTACCCCTGAGCCATGCTGGCATTATCAAGCGAGTGAAGGGAATCGAACCCTCGTCTCAACCTTGGGAAGGTTATATAATGACCATTATACGACACTCGCATCAAAACTTTAATTTTCTCAAAATCTTTTGCCAAAAATTCTCTTTTTCCTCTTTTTCTTCCTCGTCTCCTTCTTCTTTGATAAAAGCCACCACTTCTTCTCCCGGCTTCTTGAGATTAAACTGCTCCCGGGCCTTTTTTTCCAAATAACTGTCCTGGGAAATTTGGGAAATCCCCGCTTTTAATTCTTGATTTTCTTTTTCCAGGGCCTGAATTTCGCTATTTAGAGAATTAATGCGGGAATTAAGATTCTCTTTTCTCTGGCTCAATTTTGAATTGGAAACAAGAAGAAATATTAATATAGTCAGGGCCAACAAGCCAATAAAAGACAAAGAAAAAATTGTCTGAAGGGAATACTTTGCGTTTTTCCTATATTCTGTTACCATATACTAATGAAAAAGATTAAGAAAAAAATTATTTTTAAAGTTGTTTGGGCTATTTTAGTATCTTTTGTAATTTTAGGAATGATCGGTTTTTTAATGATTGGCTTCATCTAGAAAATAACAGATTAACTTAAAATTTTCAAATAAACATCAGAAGGAATTCTGATTTTTCCTTTTGCTTTAAGCTCGGCCTTGCCTTTTCTTTGCTTCTCCAGCAGCTTGTTCTTCCTGGTAACATCTCCGCCATACAAAGCGCCGGTAACATCTTTTCTTTTGGCGCTGATTGTTTCTCTGGCAATTATTTTCCCTCCTATCGCCGCCTGCACCGGAACCGCAAATAATTGGTCGGGAATCAACTTTTTCAATTTTTTAACCATGGCCCTGCCCTCTGACAGGGCGTTTTCTTTGGGAATAATGCGGGCAAAAGACTCTTCTTGCTTGCCTAAAATCAAGATATCCAATTTCACCAGCTCAACCTTCCTCCAGTCCAGAATATCATAGTTCATGGAAGCAAAGCCTTGGGAAACGCTTTTCAGCTTGTCATAAAAATTCCGGTCTATTATTTCTCTTAAAGGAGCTTCCAATATTAATTTAGCTTTTCCACCCACCCATTCGGTATTCAGATATTGAGCGGAGATAAGCTTTGACAGTTCAAGTATCTGGCTTAAATATTCTTGCGGAGTCAGTATCTGAAGATTAACCCAAAGCTCCCGACTACTTTTAATGGCTGAAGGGTCGGGAAACTCCTGGGGAGTGTAAACTAAAGTTTCTTTGTCGTCGCTGGTAACCACCTTATAGATAATTGAAGGAGTGGATAGAACCAAGTCTAAATCAAATTCTCTTCTTATCCTTTCGGTTAAAATTTCGGCATGCAGCAAGCCTAAAAATCCGCACTGAAATCCCCGACCGAGCCCTGTTTTCATTTCCGGCTTGAAATCAAAGGCGGCGTCAGTAAGCTTTATTTTTTCCAGAGCTTCTTTCAAATTTTTGTGGTCGTCGGTATTTTCCGGATAAATGCTCAGAAAAACCATTGGTTTTGCCTCCTCGTATCCCGGCAGAGCTTCTTTTCCCGAATCAGTGATAGTATCTCCTATCTTTACTTTGTCCGGCTGTTTTATCCCAGTGGCGATATAGCCGATCTCTCCGCACTTCAGTTCCGAGCAAGGCAAAAGCTCGGGAACAAAAAATCCCGCTTCTTTTACCTCCCCTTCTGTGTTTTCCGCCATTAAATAAATCTTTTCTCCTGTTTTAATTCTGCCGTCAGCCACCCTAACAAAAGCGGTCACTCCTTTATAGGAATCGTATTTGGAGTCAAATATCAAGGCCCGAAACGGCTTGTCTAAATTGTCAGCCGGCGCCGGAATTTTATCTATGACCGCCTGAAGAACTTCCTCAATATTAACATTATTCTTGGCTGATATTTTTATCACCTCTCTTTCCTCTACGCCCAAGACATCAGCCAGCTCTTTCACAGCCTCTTCTATTCGGGCATGGCTCAAATCAATCTTATTCACCACCGGAATAATCACCAATTTCTGCTTCCTGGCCAATTCCAAATTAGCTAAGGTCTGCGCCTGTATTCCCTGAGTGGCGTCAACCAATAAAACGGCTCCTTCTACCGCGGCCAAGGCCCGAGAAACTTCATAGCCAAAGTCCACATGGCCGGGAGTGTCTATTAAATTCAGGATATATGGCTTCCCATCTAAAACATAATTCAGCCGCACCGGCTGCATTTTTATGGTTATCCCTTTCTCTCTTTCCAAATCCATCATATCCAAATACTGGGGCTGCATCTTCCGCTGGTCAATCGCGCTGGTCAATTCCAAAAACCGGTCAGCTAAAGTTGATTTGCCGTGGTCAATATGACTGATAATGCTAAAATTTCTAATCTCCATAAGTGTTATCTTTCTATCATTTTTTGCGCAAAAAAGAAATGAGCATCCT
>JAUVEE010000030.1 GCA_030594935.1 bacterium | reverse complement strand
CTGTATATATTTCCGTGACCGCCCTTATCTGTGATATATTCTTATATCCCTTATCCAGGTTGTATTTTTTTGCTACAACATGCCCGAAAGCTCCGACACCGTGGACAATGATTAAAGAGAAGTTTTTCTTTTTTTTAGCCTTTACTATCTCGCGCGCCAGTCGTTCTAAAACCTTTCTTTTTATTTTTTTGGCGTTGTTTTTCTTTTAAGTTATTGCCGCCCCGCCAATTTTTAATATTATTAAAGCCATATTATTTCTAGTTATTAAAATTATACTATATTAATATAGATATACGAAATAATTTAAGGCGCGCAGAACGTAAATTAAAAATTTGCGACCGCAGTCATACACAGAAAATGAGGTCAACCACATTTGTTTTATCGCCGAATACGCCGCCAACAAGAGAGATAGTTGAATTTGACGTATTGTTTGATACCAATTATGACTGGGGAGACGCAACAGTTGATCCAACAGTAATGGATTTGCAAAATATTGCTACTCATGAGATCGGCCATGGAGTCGGTTTAGATGACATATACGAAAGCGCTTGTAGCGAGGTGACAATGTACGGCTACTCCACTTCTGGAGAAACAAAGAAAAGAACTCTTACAGCGCCGGATATCACAGGAGTTCAGAAACTATACGGCGGATTTTAAAAGGATGATAATAAAAAAAGGAGCCGAGCTCCTTTTTTTATTTTTGGTCTTTCAAAATCTTATAATATAATTTTTCATACTTGTCTGTCATTTTTTCAATCGTAAAATTTTTTTCAATGTGTTTGCGGCAATTGTGCCGCATTTTTAGATACTTTTCTTCTGGCATTTGGTAGAGCTTTTTCACTGCTTTCACAAAGCCCCTTATATTCACTTTTCCATTTTTGCTAAATGGCTTAACAATAAATCCAGTTTCTTTGTCTTTGATTATTTCCGGCACAGAACCTCTATTAAAAGCAACAACCGGTGTTCCGCAAGCCATAGCTTCTATCATTACCAGGCCGAACGGCTCATCCCATTGGATAGGCATAAGGAAAGCTTTAGCTTCTGAATAAGCTTGATACCACTTTTTAGAATATTTTTTTATCATTCCTTGATAAGATATATCTTTATCAAGATAAGGGAGAACCGATTTTTTTAAATAGTTTTCGTTTCCCGGACCATAAATATCTAATTTAATTTTATTTTCTTGAGCAGCTTTAATTGCCAACTCCACGCCTTTCTCTTTTGAAACCCTACTTAAGAAGATACAGTTGTTCTTTGGATTTAGATTAAAAGGGTAGTTTTTAACATGAACTCCGTGATAAATAGTGGCCAGGTAGTTTAAAGACGGAAAAGTTTTTCTTTGAGTGTTTGAAATTGAGACCAGTTTTGATTTTTTATAAAAATTCATCAGCGGACCGAAAGCAGGCACAAAATTTTCATGGATTGTAAAAATTACCGGACATTTTGCAAATTTAATAAAGGGTTCTCCAAAAATTGGGCGTCCAACATGAAGATGAATAATATCGTATTTATCAGAATTGTTAATTAATTCGCTGATATAGGTTATTCTATAAGTATTATGCAGGTCTTTTACCCATTCTTCAGATTCATAAGCATGGTCAAGTTTATGAGGAGGTAAACCCAGGTCAACTATTTTTACTTTTTCCATAGCTGACCCTTTTGACGCATAAATAGTTACATTATGTCCTTTTTTAACCATTGCCGCTGATATTTCGTACATTACATCAGCGTTGGCCGCAATAATATTTTTCGGGGGAGGAAAAACAGTTCTATTTGAGCAATAATAGGCTATTTTGAGCTTTTTTTTCATAATTATGAGTGAGACAATAGTTCTTGATATAATTTTGACATTTCTAAAGCAATTTTATTCCAGCCATAGTTTTCTTTTACAATCATTTCCGCATTTTTGGTTAATTTATTTTTTAGATTTTTGTTCTCAAAAATTTGGATGATTTTTTTGGCCAGAATTTTGTGGTTTTTTGGCGGGAAAAAAGTCCCTGTTTTTCTATTTTGGATAATATGAGAAAGTCCGCCTACCTTTGAAGCAACAATAGGCACGCCGCAGCGCATTGCCTCTAATGCTGTCATGCCAAACGGTTCATAGTAGGAAGGAATTACAAAGATGTCACTGGCCGAATAATAGTAACGAAGTTTTTCCTGATCTTTTCTGCCCAAAAACAAGACTTTTTTCTCAACCTTTAATTCTTTAGCTATATCTTTTAACTGGGCAATTTCTTTTTTGTCAGCCGGATCGCCCTTTTTACCTATTTTTCCGCCCACAACCATTACTTTTAAACTTAATTTAGGAAGCTTTTTTGAAACTAAAGGAAGAGCCCTGATTAATGTTTCAATCCCTTTACGCCAATCTATTCGTCCAATGTATGAAATAATTTTATCTTCTTCAGAGAAGTGATTGATATAAACCCTGGCATTCTCAAAGCTTATTTTCCGAAAACGTTTTAAATTAACTCCGCAAGGAATAATTTTTATTTTATCCTCCAAACCAAAATCATAATAATGCATAAGATCTCTTTTTTCCGGAGGATTAGTCGCAATTATAGTGTCGGCTGTTTTCATTATTTCTTTTTCGGCTATGAGCCTGTCTTTAAAGTTTTCAATGTCAATGTTTTCCTTTTCAAATTTTTCTAAAGTGCGATGGCGAATACGGCCCAATGAATGGAAAGTTTCTACCATTGGAATACGCAATATTCTTTTAATTTGAGCAGCTGTCCAGCCACCTAAGTAATAATTTCCATGAATCATTTTGTAGTTGATTTTGTTTTCTTCCTTATAAGCAAGGAAATTACCAACAAATTCCGGTAATTTTTCCAATACCTTGTCTTTAGGTATAAAATAGCGAGGACCTGCCTTTATATATATAATGTTTACATTTTTTCCATGAGACTTAACCATTTTTGTTCTTTTTCTAGTCAATCTAGTAAAAATATCAACTGACCAGCCAATTCGCCCCAAAGCCTTGCTTAATTCAGAAACATAAACATTTTGCCCTCCTGTTTCGTGTCCGCCTAATTTAGCTGACGGATCAGAGTGGACGCTAATCATTGCTATTCTTTTTTTATGATTATTTTTATCATTACTCATATTTTTAAAACCCCGATTTTTTCGGGATTTTCGTTTTTTTCCTTTTATTAAATTACCCTATAATTTTAGTTCTAATAATAAATCATGTCAAGCAAAATATGTTAAATTTGCAAAAGTTAATCTCAATGATAATTTGTGGCGGAAAAGGGAGCCAAGTCCCTCGGCCGTAGCCTCTGGGCGAGGCAGCAAAATTTTGTTTTTTAAGTAAAAAAGTGCTAATTTAAAACTAGGGAGCGAATATTATAATACGAAATTAATTTATGCTTTGCGGATGCGTCGGAGAAAAAACAACCAAAAATTGTCTTAAACAAATAAAGAAAGCCCGTCAGGACGGAGCTGATTTAATTGAATTGCGTCTTGATCTTCTTGAGAATAAAGACGATTTGGAGCAGATGATTTCTGCTTCTTTGTTGCCAATTATTGCCACCAATAGGAATGGCGACCAAAAGCTTTTGCTTAGGGCGATAGAGGCAGGGGCAAAATATATTGATATGGATATTAAGGAGGTTAATAGAGAGGTATTGAAATTAGCCCGGCGAAAAAAATGCCGGATTATTTTGTCCTATCATAATTTTAAAAAAACACCCAGCGTCAAAGAATTACTGAACATTGCCCAGCGTCTGCGGAAAGATGCCGATATTATTAAAATAGTTACCAGCGCAAAATCTTTGGAAGACAATCAAGCTGTCTTGTCGCTTTATCAAAAAACAGATTATCCTTTGCTCGCTTTTGCCATGGGTAAAATCGGACAGCCAACAAGGATTAGTTGTTTGGCTCATCGCGCTTTGTGGACGTATTGCAGCATAGGCAAGAACGCAATAGCTTCGGGACAAATAAGCTTAGAACAGGCAAGCAAAACAAAACTAATCAGAGAAGCCGAGTCTGTCGGCTGCAAAACTGTTTTGGGTTATAAGATGCTTGCTTATCAGGGAGCTCAATCGTTTAGAATTTGGACCGGATTGGAACCGGACACAAAAGCGATGCTTAGTGCTGTTAAAAAACAACTTTTATCTGACTGTTAAAAAAAGATTACCCAAAAGGTAATTTTTTGCTACAATAAATAAATGATAAAAAAACGTGTAATTTTAGCAATAGCAGACGGGTGGGGTATAGCTCCTCCCGGGCCGGGAAACTATATCTCTTTTGCGAACACGCCTAATTTTGACGAGTTTCTCAAAAAATACCCGCATTGCGAAAACCAAGCATCCGGTCTTGCGGTGGGGCTTCCTGCTGGAACGCAGGGCAATTCAGAGGTGGGCCATCTTCATATGGGAGCCGGAAGAATTGTTTGGCAGATGTTTCAGCAAATAAACAAGGTCTTGGAAGACAAGACATTTTTTGAGAACGAGGCTCTTGTTCAGGCCATAGAACATGCCAAGAGCAATAATTCCAGTCTGCATCTTATGGGGTTATGTTCTGACGAAGGCGTTCATGCTCATACTGACCACTTGATTGCCTTAATGGAAATGGCGAAAGAACGGGGGCTAAAGGATGTTTTTATTCATTTTTATGCCGACGGACGCGATGTAGCCGAAAAATCAGCGGAAAAATATGTAGCTCTAATTGAGAACAAAGCCCAGGAATTGGGAGTTGGCAGAATAGCGACCGTGATCGGCAGATACTATGCAATGGACAGGGACAATAACTGGGACAGGACAGAGAAAGCATATAATGCTCTGACCCAGGGCGTTGGCTTTAAAGCAGAAAGCGCGACCGAGGCGATAGAAAAGGCATACGAAAGGGGAGACAAAACTGATTACTACATCCAGCCCACGGTTATTGTTGATAATGTTGGAGAACCGATAGGAAGAATCAAAGACAACGATTCTGTTCTCTTTTTTAATTTTCGGGCAGACCGTCCCAGACAGCTTGCCAAAGCGTTTGTCCTGGCTGATTTCCGGGACTTCCAAAGAGAAACTGTCCCCGATATCTTATTTTCAACTATGGCCAGATACGATAAAACAATTGAATGTCCGGCTGCTTTCCAGGAAGAGTTAGTTGAGAATAATTTAGGACAGATTATGGCGAACCAAGGACTGAAACAGTTAAGGCTGGCCGAAACAGAAAAATACGCGCACGTTACTTATTTTTTTAATTCACAGGTTGAAGAGCCGAATGCGGGAGAAGAGCGGATAATGATACCTTCGCCCAAAGTTGATTCCTACGACAAAAAACCGGAAATGTCAGCTTTTGAAATTGTTGCCGAAGCGACAAAGCAAATTCAAAAAAAAGAACATGATTTTATTTTAATGAATTTTGCCAATTGCGACCTGGTGGGGCATTCCGCCGTTAAAGAAGCGATAATTAAATGCGTTGAGGTTGTTGACGAATGCTTGGGCCAGGTTGTCAAAGCCGGAAAGGAAAATGATTATACTGTTATTATTACGGCGGACCACGGCAGCGCGGAAGACAAGCTCTATCCTGACGGTCAGCCCAAGCCGGCTCATTCCACGAATCCGGTTCCTTTTATAGTTATCTCGAACGATAAGCGTCTCCAAAAAATCAAACTGAAAGACGGCGGACAGAAAGACGTGGCGCCGACAATACTTGATATTATAGGTTTGAAAAAACCAAAAGAAATGACCGGAGAAAGCTTAATTGTCTAAACTTATACTGCGGCGGTGTTTGTTTTTTGAATAGGGAAATGGTAGTTTAAAACATATGACCCAGCAAGAAGCTTTAGACATATTGAAACTCGGCCACAACGTGTATTTAACCGGTCCGCCCGGAAGCGGCAAGACTTTTTTATTGAATAAATATATTGCTTATCTGAAAAAGAATCAGAGAAGAGCGGCAGTGACCGCTTCCACCGGAATAGCCGCCACTCATATGAACGGAATTACCATTCATTCCTGGTCGGGCTTGGGAATAAAAGAAAAGCTGACGGATCAAGATGTTAAAAAGCTGCTGAAGAAATCTTATCTGCGGAAGAAGTTCAAAGACACCAATGTCCTTATTATTGATGAAGTGTCCATGCTCCATGCTTTTCAGTTTGATATAGTAAACCATATTTGTCAGGCGTTCAAGAACAGCTTTCAGCCTTTCGGAGGCATGCAGGTTGTCTGTTCGGGAGACTTTTTTCAGCTTCCTCCGGTGCAAAAGCAAGGCAAGCCGAAATTTATCATTGAATCGGAAATCTGGCCCATAATGAATATGAAAATATGCTATCTTACGGAACAGCATCGCCAGAAAGATAATGAGCTGGCCGTCTTATTAAATCATATTCGGAATAATAATCTTCAGGAATCCCGCCGAATACTGCTTAACAGAGAAGAAATGTCTTCTTTAAGTCCGGTCAGGCTCTATACTCATAATGTTGATGTTGACGCGATTAACAATTACGAGCTGAGTAAAATAAAAGGGGAAGAAATCGTCTATCGCATGGAGTCAAGCGGAAACGAAAACATTGTGGCGGCTCTTAAAAAAACCTGTTTGGCTCCGGAAAGACTGGCGCTCAAACAGGGAGCTAAAGTAATGTTCGTGAAAAACAACTTTGACGCCGGTTATGTGAACGGCACCCTGGGCAAAGTTATCGGATTTAATGACGAAGGCCTGCCTGTTGTGGAAACCTTCAGAGGCAAGTGCATTGAAGTTGCGCCTGCCAGCTGGATGGTTGAAGAAGACGACATGATCAAGGCTGAAATCAGCCAGTTTCCGCTTCGCCTGGCCTGGGCCATAACAGTCCATAAAAGCCAGGGAATGAATCTTGACGCCGCTGAAATTGATCTTTCCAAATCTTTTTTGGAGGGAATGGGCTATGTGGCTCTTTCCCGTCTAAGTTCTTTGGCCGGCTTGAAACTTAAAGGACTGAATGATCTGGCTCTTTTGGTGAATGAAGATATCATGGAGCTGGACAAAACGCTTAAACAATTGTCGCGAAAAGCGGCTGAGTCTGCAAGAAAAACAAACAAGAGAAAATCACAGAAGCAATTTTTAGAATCTCTTCCGGAAAGAGAGGGAGCGGGAAGAAAAGAAAAACCTGTTTCAACTTATAGGAGAACAAGAGCTCTTGTTGACGCCAAGCTGGGGATTAAGGAAATAGCCGAGCAGAGAGAACTAACAGAGGCTTCTATCATGAGTCATTTGGAAAAATTGACCAAAAGCGACCCGGATATTGATTTAGAATATCTGCGGCCGCCCAAAGACATTCTTGAAGAAATCAGGCTGGCTTTTCAGGAATCCGGAGGCTGGCAACTGGCTCCCGCTAGAGCGATTCTGGGCGAAGCTTTTTCCTATGAAGAAATCAGGCTGGCCCGTTTATTCTTGGCAGAATAAAAATATGACTGAAAAAAAGAAACATTTTTTACTGAGAAAAATCAAATGGTGGCTGGTGATTTTAATTTCTCTTGTTTTCGGCAGCTTAATTATGCTATTAGAGATTTTATTGGTAGAATAAGAATAAAGGTCGGAAAAATTAATAATTACCAAGTCTATTTCTATGGAATCTATAAAAAATGCCAAAAACAATAAAGTATTTTGCCATGACTGCCAGAAAGAAATTGAGATCAAAGAAGGAGAAATAAAAGACGGCCATCTCTTGTGTTACGAAGCCGAAGGCAAGAAGATAGAGGTCTTTAAATGTTCTGATTGCTTTCAAAAAAATCCCGGCTTAAACAATTATCAAGACTGCGAAGTTTATTCTCGGGTAGTGGGATATATCAGGCCGGTGCAGCAATGGAACGAAGGCAAAAAAAGGGAATTTCAAGAGAGAAAAGAATTTAAAATTTAATTAAAATACATGGAAAAAACAATTGAAAATTTAACCAAGGCTTTTATCGGCGAATCGCAAGCCAGGAACCGCTATTCGTTTTACGCTAAAGTGGCCAAGAAAGAAGGCTACGAACAAATTGCCGGCATTTTTCTGGAAACAGCGGAACAGGAAAAGACTCATGCCAAAAGACTGTTTGAGCATATTCAGGAAATAAAAAAGGAGGAGGAGATAAAAGTTGAAGCGACAGCGCCAACAGTTTACGGCACTACTATTGAAAATCTGAAAGCTGCCATTGCCGGGGAAAATTATGAATATACTAAAATGTATCCTGAGTTTGCCGACACAGCCGAACAAGAGGGCTTGACTGATATTGCTAAAAGATTAAGAGCGATTGCCAAAGCGGAAGAGCATCACGCAGAGAGATACCAAAAAGCATTGGTTCAACTGGAAGCCGGCGCAATATTTAAAAAAGAGCAGGAAACGGTTTGGGTCTGCCGGGAATGCGGATATGTCCATATTGG
>JAUVEE010000050.1 GCA_030594935.1 bacterium | reverse complement strand
GCCGGCGTTTACAGAAATCACGGAGTTCGCATTGTCGGGACCAATGTTCCCACAGCCAACTATTTGAAAGTGCCCGCTTTAATGAAGCAGATAATCAAAGATATCAATAGATGCAACAAGGACATTGTCGCGCAGCTTACTGATATCCACAGCCGTTTTGAACAAGTTCACCCTTTTTCCGACGGCAATGGCCGAATAGGGCGATTGATTATGCACGCCATGTCGTTATTAAATAATTTGCCGCCAATCGCCATTAAGCAGGAAGAAAAGCGATTATATAATTCTTGTTTGAGAAAATCCCAGCTCAAAGGTGATTTCATTGATCTGGAGAGTTTTATCTGCGACGCTGCTTTTGCGGGCTTTAAGATTTTAGAAAGAAAAACTTTATGAAGAGAATAATTATAATTTTATTAACAGTATTTCTCATTTCAGTCTTTTTTGTTTTTAACCAAAACAAAGAAACAAGAGACAATAAAGTTGAAGTTGAAGAAAACGAAACAACATCAGAGGATATTGCAGTTGATGATGCTGCCACCACAACTGAAGAAGAAATCAAAGAGGAGATAATCTCCTACACTCCCTTAACCGATGAAGAAATAGACGATATTATGGCTGCCGGAATAAACTGGCTGAAACGCTCCCAGGAAGATAACGGCCATTTTCTTTACGAATATTCTCCTTTGTCAGACGCTTATTCCAAAGACGATTTAATGGTCAGGCAGACCGGAGCGTTGTATATTTTAGGAGAGGTTTTAAAGAAAGATAAAGACAATAAATACGAGCTTAAAAATACTGTTATTAACGCTCTTTCGTATTTCAAAGACAATTCAAGAGAAGGGGAGTTCAACGACTATCAATTCCGCTGCATTCAGCGCATTGAGAATGTCTGTTCTCTGGGAGCGGTGAGTCTGGGACTGGTGGGGATATTGGATTTAATTGAAGCAAACCCCGAATTGGAAGAAGAATATCAAGAACTGCTTGACGATTATTTGCATTATTTATTGGCCATGAAAAAACCAAACGAGGGCTTTAGGGGTTTTTATTATTTAACCGGCAATGTCCAGTCGGAAAAAGAGTCTCATTTTTCCAACGGAGAAGCTTTACTGGCTTTAGCAAGATATTATAAATACAATCCCACGGCGGAAGTCAAAACAGCGATAGACGATTCCTTTGACTATTTTAATTCTCAATACAGCGAAGGAAGCTGGGACTATAATTTTTATCTTTGGGGAATGGCGGCTTTAAAAGACCTTTATCAGCTGGAGCCGAAGCAGGAATATTATGATTTTGTCAAAAATTACACTGATTGGAGAATCTCCGGATACAAGAAGCAAAGGAACTCTTTGGGCAACAAATGCGCCTATATCGAAGGAGTCATCAGCGCTTATTCCGTAATAGAATCCAAGCTTACTGAAGAGGAAAAGGAATATTATTTGGAAGAAATTAATTATTGGCTGTTCAAGAGCAAAGAACTGCAGGTGGACAGCAGCGGCTCTATTCCTTTTAAAACCGGCGACACAGTTAACAACCTCAAAGTCCTTTATCCCTCTAAAGCTCAGGGAGGCTTTCTCACCGGCTTAAACAAGTTCCAACAAAGAATTGATTTCACCCAGCACTGTTTAAGCAGTTATTTACAAACGCAGACTGATATTAAACATAAAAAATTATGAACTTTGAACAAAAATTAAAAAAATACGCTGAAGTAATAATACGAATGGGCGTTAATCTGCAGCCTGGCCAGCGCCTTATTATCAGCGCTCCTTTGGAAGCGGCTCCTTTAGTGCGCCTGCTGGTTGAATTTGCCTATAAAAGGAAATGCAGATTAGTTGATGTTTTTTATCGGGACGAACAATTAGCTCTCATCAGGTTTAAAAATGCGCCCCGCGATTCTTTTAAAGAGTATCCAACTTGGAAAACAGACGCTTTAGTTGAGGTAATGAAAAAGGGAGGAGCGATATTGTCTGTTTTAGGCGACGACCCTGACCTGCTTAAAGGCCAGGATCATAAGCTGATTACCACTGTTCAGCGAGTAGTTCATCAAGAGGCGAAAAAATATCGTAAATATACAATGAAAAATAAGGTAAACTGGTGTATAACATCTGCCGCTACTTTTACCTGGGCCGCCAAGGTGTTTCCTCAGCTGCCAAAAGCAAAACAATTGCCGGCTCTTTGGGATGCTATTTTGACGACTTCCCGGATCCATAATAATTCTTTGGCTGATTGGAAAAAACATATCAAAAAGCTTTCTAGAATAAGCAAGTATTTAAATAAAAAACAATATGCTTTCTTGCATTTTTCAGCGCCCAGAACTGATTTAACAGTCGGTTTGCCTAAAAACCATATTTGGGGATGCGCTGCCACGCAGACCGCAAACAAGAAGCCGATAAAGTTCGTTCCCAATATTCCAACAGAAGAAATTTTCACCATGCCGCACAAAAGTAAAGTTAACGGCACAGTTGTTGCTTCCAAGCCTTTATATTATGCCGCTAATCGGCTTGAAGGTTTTTCTTTCACTTTTAAGAACGGCAGAGTGACAGACATAAAAGGAAAGGAAAGAGATAAAAAAATATTAAAAGAAATGATTGCCACCGATAAAGGCGCGGCCAGACTGGGAGAAGTGGCTTTGGTAGCGCACAGCTCTCCCATTTCGCAAAGCAAATTGCTTTTCTGCGAAACCTTGTTTGACGAAAACGCAGCCAGCCATTTAGCTTTGGGACAATCGTTCCAGCACTGCCTTGTGAACGGTCTAAAGATGTCAGAAAAGGCCTATGCTCGGGCCGGAGGCAATCTTAGCTTGGTTCACACCGACTTTATGGTTGGCTCGGATAAAATGGCCGTGGACGGCATTAAAAAAGACGGAAAAAGAGAGGTGATCATGCGCTCCGGAGAATGGGCTTATGACTAAAGAAAACAAACTATTAGCTTATTTAAATAAAGAATACGCCAGACTTCATACCGCTTATGAAGAGCTGTTTTGGCTTTTCTATATGGGCGACCACAAAAAAGAAAAAGCCATGAATAAGGCTCTCAAAGACAGAGACGCTTTTCGCGCCGATCAGGATCACGCCAATCAAGTGGAAGAAAAGCTTAAGTTTGTCAAAGGAAAAGATAAGAAAAAATTGCAAGCCTGGCAACTTTTTTTCAGCAAATACCAAGCGCCCTTGGAATTAAGGCCGCTTAGAGATAAAATTGCCCAACTGGAATCAAAGATTCTTAAAAAGAGGTCCAGCCGCAAAGAAGGATATATTGACCCCAAGACAAAGAAATTTATCAAAGCTTCAGAAAATGAAATGGGCATGATGATCAGGACTCACAGCGACGAAAAAGTAAGAAGGGCCTGTTTTTATCAGCTGGAAGAATACGCCTTGGACTGTGTGGATGAATATGTTGTTTTAGTGGGACTATTGAATGAATATGCCCGAAAATTGGGCTATGCTGACTTTTATGATTACAAAGCAAAAATCGGCGACGGGATAAGCAAGCAAGAACTTTTTGGCCTGTTTGACGCTATCTATGACCAGACAAAGTATGCTTTCAAAGATATTAGGAGAATGGATGTAAAAATGCCCGGTTTGCGCAAGCCTTGGAATTTCGGTTATTTATTGACCGGAGATTTTACTAAAGAAGAAGACCCCTATTTTCAGTTTGACCAAGCCCTTATTTATTGGGGAAGGTCTTTTGCCGCCCTAGGCATTGATTATCGTGGCGGCCGTTTAAAGCTTGATTTGCTGGACCGTCCCAAAAAATGGAATAACGGATTTTGCCAATGGCCCAAGCCGGTCCAATACAGAAAAGGAAAACGAATTCCCGGAGCAAGCAACTTTACCTGCAATGTCGTTCCCGGACAGATTGGCTCCGGCATTTTAGGGATGGATACTCTTTTTCATGAAGGAGGCCATGCCGCTCATCTGCTTAATTCCGAACAAACGGAAATCTGCCTTAATCAGGAATTTCCTCCTTCTTGTACTGCTTGGGACGAAACTCAAAGCATGTTCTTGGACGCTGTTTTCAGCAGCATTGAATGGAAAATGAGATACGCTCAAAACAAAGACAACAATCAGTATCCTTTCTCCCTATTTTCCCGCAAGCTGAAAAAACTGCATCAGCTTAGGCCGTTGGGCATGATGGGCATTATGTTTGTTTCTAATTTTGAAAAGGAGATATATGAATGTTCTGATTTAACCGCCAATAAAGTGAAACAAATTGCCAAAAAGATGTTTCAGAAATATTTTGACCGCTCAGAAGATTCTTTGTACGCTTTATGCGTTCCCCATATTTATGCCTGGGAAAGCGCTTGTTCTTATCACTCTTATGGCTTGGCCGAACTTGCTCTCTGCCAGTGGCGCAGCTATTTCTATAATAAATACGGCTATATTGTGGATAATCCCAAAGTAGGCAAAGAAATGGCTAAAGTATGGAAATTGGGAGCAGCTAAGACTTTCCCGGAATTTGTTATTTCAGCGACCAAAAAGAAGCTTTCTCCTCAATCATATATTAATAACGCTACCATGGGGCT
>JAUVEE010000005.1 GCA_030594935.1 bacterium | reverse complement strand
GGTGGCGATTGTTGCTGGCATTAGCCTTGTTTCTTTTAAAAATATTCAGCCGATTTTGGAGTTAAAAGGAATGACCAGGGAGTTAACCACCGACCTTCGCTATGCTCAGCAGTTAGCAGTTACTCAACAAATTGATCACGGAATTCATATTTTTCCAACAGAGCGGAAGTACCAAATTGTTAAATACGGAGCGGTTCAAGAAATTCTTAAAGAAAAATTACTGTCACCCAAAATTGATTTTTTAGAAGTAAACGGCTTTACTAATAATGAAGCTAGATTCAATGCTTACGGGGCAGCCAGAGAAGGAGGGACGATTATTATCTTGTCAGTTAAGAACAACTCCACCACCAGCATTAAGGTTAGTCCTTCCGGCTTTGTTAAAAATAAGTAAATTATGAGTATATTATTTTTTAAAAATAAAAAAGGATTTACAATTACGGAAGCAATGGTAGCGGTTTTTGTTTTAATGCTGGGGATTGTCGCCGTTCTTCATTTATTCCCTTTAAGCCTACAGACCAGAAAATTTTCCGAGATGAAAACAGTGGCTTCTCAATTAGCGCAGGCGAAAATAGAAGAGCTGTCCGCTAATTCTTATGATGATATTTCTGTTGGGACTACCACCGAAGTCCAGCTTGATTCTCCTTTTGAGGGCTACTCAAGGCAATTGGTGGTTAATTATGTTGATTCTAATTTGCAAAATAGTGCTAGCGACACCGGGCTCAAAAAAATAGAAGTGACAGTGTCTTGGAGCTCGTCTCTGTCAATTTCCCAAAAAAATGTTAGGGTTATAAATTTAGTTGCCGGAAGATGATTAAAAAAAGAAATTCACAATTTGGTTTTACTTTAATTGAATCAATTGTCGCCATCACTGTTTTCATTTTGATTTCTGTTGTTATCTATTCTGCTTATTCATTCAATCAGCGGGCCTATCTGGAGGGGGAGAAGATGGCTGAGCTTGCCCAGAACGGCAGAATTATCATAGAAAGAATAACCAGGGAAGTTCGTCAGGCGACAGATATAGTTACCACACTCCCCCAAACAGATCAGGGAGCTGCCAACCCCACGGAAATTGAGTTCCAGGACGGCCACATGCCCGTGTTTTCTGTTACTAACACAGCTGTCGGCGCTTCAACCAGCACTATTATCTTGGCGGCCGACTCTTCCACGACAACTGATTACTATAATAATATATTTTTAAAAATTATCGGCAATACTGGAGAGGGGCAAATAAGAAAAATTATTGATTATGACGGAGCAACAAAAACAGCCACAATAGGAGAAGAATGGAGCGTTGTCCCTAATAATACCTCTGTTTATCGTTTAGGCAGTGAATATTACTATATTCGTTATTACGTTTCCGCAGGGAACAATGAAGTTCATCGTCAATACAGAGTTTACTGCTTTGATTCTTGCGCCAGCTGCAATAACTATTTTAGATGGGACGATATTAGAATTGGAATTCCCGCCACTACTTCTGCTTGTGTTTTAGAGGATAGGATTATTGGAGAATATGTTGCTCCCGGAGATTTAAAATTTTGGGGTTCGAACGTTATTGATATTTCGCTTAGAATTAGCGAAGATGATCGGGAGGTGAATTTATCAACTAAAGTTTTTGGCAGAAATTTTTAAATGAGGACAAAACAAAATTTATCTAAAATGAATAATTTTGAGAAAGGAACTCTTTTAATCCTGGCAGTTTTAGTTTTGGGGATATTAATGCTTCTCGGCGTCTATTTTTTAACCTTTAGTTTGACTGAGTTTCGAATTTCTGAAAGCCAGAAAGTTGCCACCCAGACTTATTATTTGGCAGAAGCCGGGATAAACGAAGCAATCTGGAAGTTGAAAAACGATCCAACCTGGAGCAGCAATTTTATCACCGCCCCGACTTGCGAAGATTGGGAGGCCAGCTTTGCAAGAGATCCGGCCTTATTTCCCAACGGTTCGTATGAGATTTCGATAAAAAATACCAGTTGCGGCAATGGCGTTATCACTGCCACTTCTACCATAGATTCATCTCAACGGAGAGTAGAAATCAAAGTATTCAAAGCCCAAGATAGTCCAGTTTCAGATTTTAATCTTTTTACCGGTGGCCCTAGCGAGAATATGGAAATTAGATTCACTGACCCTTTAAATGTTCACGATGGCGATGTTTTTGGCAATAATAATATGAATATAAAACAGTCCAGCAAGATTAATCTTGACGGAGACAGGAAAGCTATGGTTCACGGTAATCTTACTATTTCAGCAGATTCTGAATTGAATGCGACTAGCTGCGCAAAGAATATCTGCGATCCGGGCTGTGAAGCCGCTGAATGTCCTCCGGCTCAAATCGGAATGCCGCAAATAGATTTTGATTCGGCAACTTCCAGTTCTTATTTAGAAATAGCCAAGAACAGCGACTGCAGCTTAATCCGGACTGACGGAAAAACAAATTGTGTTTTTACTCCGCCGGAGTTTGAATATCTTATGTGGGATAATTATCCTAATTTATTTCTTCCCACCAGCACTGTCACCTATGTAACGGGAGACGTAAACATTCGGGCGGCTCAAGAACTAACAGTAAGCGGAGTATTGGCGGCTGATAGGGACATAAACGTTGGAAAAGATAATTGCTGGAATCATCCCGACCCTCCTTTTTCTCGTTGCGGTTTTTGCCGTTTGGAAGTTTATCGGCCGGGAGTTCCCGGAGATGATGAGCCGGCCGGGATTTTAGCCAAAAGAAAAGTGGATATCGGGAACTTCGCCGGATTTGGAGGACGGGCCGTATATCTAGAGGGGCTGATTTATGCTGGCGCAGAACTTGCTTTTTCCGGTGTGCAAGCTCTTGTTGAGATTCATGGAGGCATAGCCGCGAGGAAGCTTGATTTCAGCAGTATGTGGAATGGAATCGACCTATATTTAGATTCCGACGTAATTATAGACACTTTCTCTGAAGCATTTTATTCTCCGGTAATAACCGTTGACCATTGGGAGGAAGAATATTAATTTATTATTTACAATGTTAAAATTTCTTAACCTAAAACCAGAAGCTTTCGGAATGGATATTTCTGATTTATCTTTAAAAATCATCAAACTTAAAAAAAAGAGAGGTAATTTAGGGCTGTCCTCTTTTTCAAAAGAGCCGATTCCGCCGGGAATTATTGAAAAAGGAAAAATTGCAAATCAGGAAAAATTAGTTAAGATTATAGAAAACAGCTTGAAAAAAGTTAAAGGAGAGAGGCTAAATACAAAGTATGTTGTAGTTTCTTTGCCAGAAGAAAAGAGTTTTTTGCAGGTGATTAAAATGCCGATAATGAAAGAAGAAGAATTAAAAGAAGCAGTAAAGTTTGAAGCAGAAAACTATATTCCTTTAGCAATTAATACGGTTTATCTTGATTTTCAAGTTATTCCTTCTCCGCGCAAACAAATAGACCACCTAGATGTTTTGATAGCGGCTTTGCCAAAGACGATAATTGACTCTTATGTTTCCTGTCTCAAGAAAGCTGGTCTCCAGGCAATAGCTCTAGAAATAGAATCATCAGCGATTACCCGAGCTTTAATTAAAAACGAAATAAGCCCTTTTCCGGTTCTGATAATTGACTTAGGGGCCAACAGCACTAGCTTTATTATTTTTCAAGGTTCTTCTTTGCGTTTTACCTCCTCAATTGCTGTTTCGGCGCAAGAGTTTACTAAGGCTATTTCTCACACCCTTGGAGTAGATGAAAAGGAAGCAGTCAGACTAAAATTAAAATACGGACTTCAAAAGGAAAAAGAAGAAGGAGTGCTGGTTTTTGAAGCTTTAATTTCTGCTTTGACAGATTTGACAGAACAGGTTAGGCGTCATTTGAATTTTTATCATACCCATGCATCTCAAGAAAATCTTCCCACTGAAGAAAAACAAGTAAAAAAAATATTGCTTTGTGGAGGAGGGTCAAACCTTAAAGGACTTGCCGAGTTTCTTTCTTTGGAATTAAAAATTCCAGTAGAGCTGGGGAATCCCTGGACGAACATTTTGAAAGAACCCCTAAGGGAGGTTCCGGAATTGCCTTTTGAAAAATCTTTGGGTTATACCACCACCCTGGGTTTGGCTTTAAGAGGAATAAAACATGATTAATTTATTATCACCAACAGAAAAAGAGAAGCTTTCGCAGGAAGAAAACTGGCGCTTGACTTTAGTATTGGGAATTTTAACCTTTGTTTTTTTAATTTCCCTAACTTTAGTGCTATTTTCTGTTAAAATTCATATTGTCAGCCAGTTTGGATCTCAAGAAATTTTGTTTGAAGCAAAAGAAAAAGAATTTCAAAAAACAGAGCTCTATAGTTTTCGGACAAAAATTCAAGAAATCAACCAAACTTTGACGGATTTAGACACTTTTTTCCAAGGGCAGGACAGTTCAGCTAATCTTTTTGAAAAAATCTGCCGGTTATTGCCAGGAGGAGTTCGCTTGAATAGTTTTTCGCACGAATCCCTTAGTGATTCGGAAGAATTCAAGACAAAAGTTTCTCTTTCCGGGGTTGCTTTAACGCAACAAGATTTGCTTGATTTTATTAATAACCTTGATAAAGAAGAGTCTTTTTGCGATACTGATTTGCCTCTTTCCAGTTGGGTGGAATTTAATAATATTAATTTTGCTTTAAACTTTAAGATTGTAAAATGAAACTTGTTTCTGCTAAAAAAAATCTTTTATTCTTAATAGTTTTCACAGTAGCAGTTTTTGCTTGGCTTGGCTTGGTGATTTTTCCTTTAATAAAAGAAATCAAAGAAACGTCGGAAGAGTTTATATCCATAAAAGGAAATCTAGCTGCGCTGGAAACCAAGATAAAAAATTCAGCAATTCTTAAAGAGCTTTATCTCAATAACCAGCAGAATTTTGCCAAGATAGATGCTTTATTTGTTGATTCAAAAGTTCCTATAAATTTTGTTAATTTTTTGAAAGAAGCAGCTGACAGTTCTCAGTTATCCATTAAAATTTCTTCCCCTTCTTTTCAAGAGACCGAAGATGGCAAGCAAAGCTTTCTTAGTTTTTATATTTCTTTAGTTGGTTCTTCCTTGGAGATTACTAGATTTCTTGCTAAGTTGGAAAATGCTCCTTTTCCGGTGGAAATTCAAAATTTGAAAATGCGAAAATCAACAGAAGACAAGATAGACAGCAATTTTTCAATAAAAGTATTCAGCAAATGAAAAAACCAGAGATAAAAAATATAACAAAGATTTTTGGAAAAGTTTTGAAAACCTTAGGGAAGCATGCCTTTATGGTTTCTTTGATTTTAATATTTTTGGCTTCCGCTATCGGCGTTCTGGTTTTCTATAAATATAGTATTCAAGCCGCTGAAAAGGAAATAGAATTCACCGAAAAAACACTTTGGCTGGAAGAAGATGCTTTGCAAAGAATCTTGTTAGAAATAGAGAATAGGGAAGCAAGATTCAATCAAGTGGAAATAAAAGAATGCCCTGATTTATTTGGCAATCCGTTAATAGAAGAAGAAAAAGAATTGACGGAATAACTTATTTGGGTATAATTAGGTTATAAAAAATGCTCTCGTGGCTTAACTGGATAAAGCAGGGCCCTTCTAAGGCCAAGATTGGAGGTTCGAGCCCTCCCGAGAGCACGGGTTTGGCGAACGTAGTGTAGTGGTTAGCACTAGAACCTGTGGAGTTCTCAGGGGGAGTTCGAATCTCCTCGTTCGCCCACTTATTTCTTTTCTCCCAAAACGATCTTATAATTCAGCTCTTCTTTTCCCCTTAATATTTTTAGTTCAATTTCGTCGTTGATTTTAAATTTGCGCAAAACATCTTCCAGGTCTTTCTTGGGGGAGATTTTTATTTTATTAATTTCCAAAATTATGTCTGATTCTTTAATTCCGGCTTTATCGGCCGGACTATTGGGAAGCACCGCTTTGCCTTTGGGCAGGAGTTCGGAAATAACCAAAGCCCCGCAATCAATTGGAAAATCATATTTTTCTTTCAGCTTCTTATTTAAAAGAACGTACCGCACTCCCAAGAACGGCTGTCTGATCTTTCCGTATCTTTTAATATCCGCCAAATCTTTTTTAGCGGCATTAATGGGCAAAGTAAAGCCGATGTTTTCCGCTCCTAAAACCATAGCGGCGTTAATGCCTATTACTCGGCCATTGATGTCTATTAGCGGTCCTCCGGAATTTCCCGGATTAATAGCGGCATCAGTTTGAATTAGTCCCTGTAGTTTTGTTATCTTGCCTTCAATCTCGCTGTCAGCGGTAATTTCCCGGGAAAGCCCTGATATTATTCCCACTGAAACAGTATTTTTAAATGCTCCCAAGACATTGCCGACAGCAATAACGGTTTGTCCCAAGTCAAGATTCACTGAATCTCCCAGCTTAATCGTTGGAAGATTTTTAGCGTCAATTTTTAAAACAGCAATATCATTGATTGGATCCTTGGCCAATACTTTGGCCGGATATTTTTTGTCGTTGTTCAACACTACCACATATTCTGCCAAGAGATCATTTACTACGTGGCGGTTGGTTAAAATTATTCCCGACGAATCAACAATAAAGCCGCTGCCTCCGCCTGTTTTAATTTTTCTTTCTTTCGAGAGATGGGAAGAATCTCCGGTCAAACTCTTTGATATTATAATACTGATAACCGCCGGAATTATTTTTTTGACTGTGGCAATAATTTGTTTTTCCATAATTAGATTTAATATAAGTTAAAAAGATTTAATATTAAGTAGCTTAGAGCTGATACTGTGGCCGCACAGGGGATAGTTATCAGCCAAGCGGTAACCATTTTCCCGGCTACTTGACGTTTTATTCTGCGATGATTTTGCAGCAGGGTTCCTCCTATTACCGACGAACCGATGACATGCGTAGTGCTTACCGGCATTCCTAATATACTATGAAGACCGACAATAATACCAGCTCCGGTTTCCGCCACAAAACCATGCTTTGGTTCAAGTTTTACCAATTTCCATCCCAGGGTTTTCATTACTCTCCATCCCATAAAGAAAGTGCCCATTCCCATAGCTAAACCGCAGCTTAATTTTACCCATAAAGGCACGCTGAAACTATTTATTAACCCTCCGGCGAGCAAAGTAGCGGTGATTATTCCCATAGCGTTTTGAGTATCATTCATTCCGTGAGTAAAGGCCACGAAGGAGGCTGATAGAATCTGAAGTTTCTGAAATACTTTTTCTACTTTTTGAGTTAAATGTTTTTTAAAGAATAAAAACAAAATCCAAGACGATAAGGCAAGAAGAACTGCTCCGGCCATAAAGCCGGCTACCGGACCTAAAATTATAGCCAAGAATACTTTATTGTTAAGAATCTGCCAGTTAACTCCATTAAACCCCAGGGCCGCGATTCCGGCTCCCATAATTCCTCCTATCAAAGCATGGCTAACACTGATAGGGACACCGGATCTAGTGCAGATGAATACCCAGATAATAGCGCCGAATACTCCAGTCCCCAGAATGGAAAGAGTCAGCTGTTCGGAAGAAATAATTCCCTTGCCAATGGTTTCCGCTACTTTAGTGGAGACAAAAGCTCCAGCCATATTAAAAACGCTTGCCATGATTAAAGCTTTCATTGGAGAAAGAGCTTTAGTGGCAGTCACTGTGGCGATAGAGTTAGCTCGGTCATTAGCTCCGTTTAGAAAGTCGAAAACCAAAGCCAGGATTATTATAAGTATTATTAGAGCTAGAGTCAGCATTTTAAGCCTCTCCTTTCAGGAGAAAAGTTTCTAGAATATGAGCTACGTCTTCAGATTGGTCCATAGCGTCTTCTAACAGGTCAATGATTTCTTTCAGGGCCATGACTTGGAGAATGTCACTTGTTGTTTCGGGAGAATTTGTCATGATTTTTTGCAGCCATTTTCTGTTTACTGTGTCAGCCTCATCTTCCAAATCATTTATCCTAACGCAGCATTCAGCTAAAATATCTCCTTTTTTACTAAGATTTCTTAAGCAGCTTATTCCGGTTTTGATTTCTTGAGCAGCTTGCTTTAAATAGAAAGTAAAGTCAACTAATACTTGAGGAACATTTTCTATTCTGTATAAAACTAATCTGTTTACTGTTTTTTCAATGCAATCCACTACATTGTCCATATTATGGGCAAGAAATTTTATGTCTCCTTTTTCTTCTGTTACCCGGGTATGGTCGTAAAGCAGATCGTGAATGATTTGATGGACAATTTTATCCGCTTCACTCTCTAGAGTGTTCAAATCTTGGGCAATTTGAGGAAGCTGATCATAATTTTTTTCTAATTTTTCCAGAAGCTCCACCGCTTCTATGATTTTGTCAGCCATTGCTTCGTATAAATTAAAAAAATGTTTTTGCTTGGGCAAAAATTCCATATCAAATATATTAAAATTATAACTTACTTTATAATAAACGCTTTATTGACCGAGGTCAACTGTTGTGATACATTTATAATAGTTTTTTGCCCCCGTCGCTTAATGGATAAAGCATGTCCCTCCTAAGGATAGGATAGGGGTTCGATTCCCTTCGGGGGCATAGGTTTGGGCCCGTAGTATAGTGGTAAAATTCCGCAATGGCATTGCGGAGTCGGGAGTTCGACTCTCCCCGGGTCCACCAAAGACGATCCCGCTTTTTAAAGCGGATTTTGTATTTATTACGCAGATTATGGTAAATTAAAAGCATGGCTGATAATATAAAAAATGTTGATCGTCTGAAAATTAAGGATAAGGAGATAATTCTTGTCGGCACGGCTCATATATCCAAAGAGAGCGTAAAGCTGGTAGAAGATGTTATTGCTCAAGAAAACCCGGATACGGTCGGGGTTGAACTTTGTCAGAAGCGTTTTAATACTATTTTGAAAAAAGACAAATGGGAGGACACCAAAATTACCAAGATTATTAAAGAGGGGAAAACACAGCTATTTCTGGCAAATCTTCTAATTGCCAGTTTTCAAAAAAGAATTGGCAAAGACCTTAAAATAAAACCTGGGGCTGAAATGATTCAAGCAATAGAGGCGGCGGAAAGATCATCTACCCAAATTGCGCTTCTTGATAGGGATATTCAGATAACGCTAAAACGAGCTTGGCGGAAGATGAGAATTTTGGAAAAGGCCAAGCTTCTCTTCAGTCTTCTCACCGGCCTTATCTCTCCGGAAAAGATAGAAGAAGAGATGGTGGAGAAGATTAAAGAAAAAGATATTATGACGCAAATGATGGAGGAGTTTGGGCGCGAGGTGCCTTCGGTGAAAGAAGTGCTGATAGATGAACGCGATATCTATATCGCCAATAAAATACTGGTGGCTCCGGGCAAAAAAATTGTTGCCGTGGTTGGCGCCGGACACATTGATGGCATCAAGAGATATCTTGGGGAAGAGAGAGATTTGAAACCGTTGGAAGAAATTCCTCAAGGTTCGCCTTGGTTCAAGTACATTGCCTATATCATTCCTTTGGTGTTTTTGGGTATAATTGCCTGGGGATTCATTAACCACAAATCTATTGAGCTGACAATCACTATGCTGGCATATTGGTTTTTGATTAACGGATTTTTATCTGCCTTGGGAGCGATGATTGCGGTTGGGCATCCTCTGACTGTTTTAGCCGCTTTTGTTGCCGCGCCTTTTACCTCTCTTAATCCTACTATTGGCGCCGGTATTGTGGCCGGGCTGGTTGAGGCAAAATTAAGAGAGCCGAGAGTAAAGGATTTTCAGGACCTGAATGAAATAACTAATTTCTCCGGTTTTTATAAAAATAGGATTTCCCGGATTCTCTTAGTGGCTGCTTTGGCAAACCTAGGCAGTTCAATAGGAACATTCGTGGCCTTGCCCTATTTAATAAGTTTATTATGAAATTAAAAATAATTACTTTATTATAAGTTTTAGTGATAATCGGTATTTGGAGCGTTAATCATACGGCGTCAAACCAAGCTTCTTTAGAGAATACCATCAAGCCGGCGGCTGTTATTTTTGAAATACCTAAAGTTTCGGAAAAGCCCTTGATAGAAGAAGAAATCGTCTTAGAGGAGACTGAAGAGGCAGTGGTTCCCGAAGACAATCAAGTTGAGCCTGAATTGGAGGAAGAAATTGTTATTGAAGAAGAATCAAAGGAAGACTTGCCGATAGCAGAGGTCAATATTATTGACAAGCTTGTTAATTGGGGGCATCATGTTCCGGCTGGTTCTCGCGTTATTGACACTGTTATTATTCATTCCTGCTACGATGCCCTTGGCGATGAGCCTTATAGCATTGATGGCATTTTAGCAGAATTCAAAATCTACAAAGTTGCGCCGCATTATCTTATCGGCCGCGATGGCGCTATTTATCGACTTGTTATTGATCAAAATATTGCTTGGCATGCCGGTGTCAGTGAGATGCCTGATGGCAGAACCAGCGTTAATAAATTTTCTTTAGGTATAGAGTTGATTAATTTGAAAACCAACACTCCCACTGAAGCGCAATATATCGCTTTAGTTGAATTAGTTGAATTTTTAAAAGGGGAATACGAGATAAAGCATATTCTGGGGCATGATCAGATAGCCCCTGAACGCAAAACCGATCCCTGGAATTTTGATTGGGAAAGGTTTAATAAGATGATGGAGTAGATAATTAGATAAGAAATTTTGAAGGCTGTTGCCAAGACAGTCTTTTTAAGTTAAAGAAGAATAGAGATGGCTAGAGAATCCATTTCACAATAGCCCTTTCAAAACTTAAAAAACAGGAGGATTGATAAAATGATAAAAAGAGAAGATATGCAAGATACGATATGCGGTTACGGCAAACCAAGAATAGGAATTTTCGGTTCCCACTCGGCAGAAGAACTGGCTGTATCGGCAAAAGCATTTGGCTTTGAAACAGTTCTGATATGCGAAAAAGGCCGTGAAAAACTCTACACAAAATACAGCAAAAAACTTTTTGATTATGTGATTATTCTTGATTCTTTCAAGGATATATTAAACCCCGAAATACAAGACAGACTTAATGAGCTAAATGTCCTTTTTATACCCAACCGCTCATTTTCTGTTTATGTCGGCTATGACAATATTGAGAACAAATTCCGCGTACCAATCTATGGCAACCGATATATCCTGCGAGCAGAGGATCGCGCAGCCGGAAACAACCAGTACGACCTTCTTATAAAAGCGGGCATAAGAACTCCCAAATACTACAAAAAGCCGGAAGACATAGACAACTTGGCAATAATCAAGATACAGCAAAAGCACAACCCCCTGGAGCGCGCATTCTTTTACGCAAAAGACTGTAAAGACTACAAAACCCAGTCGGAAAAGCTGATAAAACAGGATATAATAGACGAAAGAGAACTAAAAACAGCAAGAATAGAGGAGTTTATTATTGCTCCCCGATTCAACGCCAACTTCCAAAGTTATTCTTTAGAAACCCTTGGCACAATCGACTTTGCTGGCTTTGAAGACAGGATACAGACAAACCTTATGGGGCTTCTTAACCTGCCTGCCAAAGACCAACTGAAAATAGATATCCCTGTGAAAAACGAGGAAATCGGCCATTATGGCATGACTATGCGTGAATCAAAAAAAATCTTAGTCTATGAAGCAGCCGAAAAATTTAGAGAAGTCTGCAAAAAAGAATACCCGCCAGGCATAATCGGATTGTTTTCGCTGCAAGGCGCAATCCCAGAAGGGGAAAACGGTCTTGAATTTGTGGTATTTGACGTATCACCGCGTATTCCAGGATGTCCTTGTGTAGGGCCGACATCGCCGGAGATGAGGAGACTGTCTTTTATTCATAACAGGAAGATAGAATCTCCAATAGATCTGATTATGTGGGAGATAGAAGAAGCCGAGAGAACAGGACAATTAGAAAAGATTATCACTTAGGAGGTGATAAGAATGAATGAAAAAGAAATAATGGACATATTAGAAAGATGTGGAGCAATAACTAAAGGACACTTTGAGTTTGCTTCTGGAGAACATGGAGATGTCTATGTAAACAAAGATGCAGTTTATTTGCACACCGAAGAACTTGAAAAACTTGCCGAAGAGATTGCCAGCAAATTTGAAAATAAAGGAATACATTCAGTTGCTGGACCAGCGGTTGGAGGAGCTATTTTAGCAAATCGAGTTGCTTATCATTTGACTAGAATGTCTGGTCATGAGGTTTTCTCTGCTTACGCGGATAAAGACAGGGGTAAATTTATTATCAGACGCGGCTATGATAAGTTTATTGATGGAAAGAAAGTGTTAATAGTAGAAGACATAATTAACACTGGAGAATCTGCGGCCAAAACAGCGGCGGCTATTGAAAAAGCAAGAGGCATAATATTTGCTGTTGCTGCTCTTTTTAACAGAGGCGAAATGACATCTATTGATGATATTCCGATTAAAGCTCTTGTTAACCAGAAGCTGGAGTCTTGGAAGAAGAAAGATTGTCCTCTTTGTAAAAAAAGAGTCCCAATTAGTACCGATCTCGGCCATGGAGGAAAATAAGAAATTTTATAGCGGCACTTATTTTAAAGCCGCTCTTTTTTTTACGATTAAGCTTTGCTATAAAGAATCATGGATAAGATATTTAAAACAGCTATTGTCGGAGCGGGGACCGTCGGTCTTTATTTAGCTTGGAAGCTAAGCAAGCTGGGGCATAAAGTGGTTGTTTTTGAGAAAAAGAGCGAAATTGGAATAAAGGTTTGTTCGGGATTGATATCTGAACGCTTGCTGAATTTTGTTCCTTTGACCGAAGAACTAATTGAGCACAGAATCAACAGCTGCTTGATCCATTTTCCTAAAAAAGAGATAACTTTAAAAATGAAGCCGGTTCATCTTATTATTGACCGGCAAAAACTTAATGTCTTTTTGTCTTCTTTGGCCCGAGATTCCGGAGCAGAGATTCTATTCGGGCAATCAACAGTTCCTTTTGGGTTTGACAGGGTTATCGGCTGTGATGGCGCTTTATCTGAAACAAGAAAAGAATTGGGTTTGCCCCAACCATCCTTTCGTTTAGGATTACAGTTCTTTTATTCTCAAGAAGATTACTCCCGGCAAGTGGACACTTGGCCGATTGATTCCGGTTTTTACTGGAAGATTCCCCGGGGAGGGAATATAGAATACGGAGCAATGGGCAAGGTTGAATCAGTTAAAAAAGAGTTTCTTAAATTTCTGTCTCGAGACAATATTTCAGTTCCAGAGAAGATAGAAGCGGCTCTGATTCCTCAAGGATTAATACTTCCCAAAACAGGAAAAACAACTCTTTGCGGGGATGCTATGGGATTAACTAAGCCTTGGAGCGGAGGAGGAGTGATCTGGGGTTTGACCGCGGCTGATATTTTGTTGGAAAGTTTTCCTGATTTTGGGGAATACAGCAAAAAAACCAAAAGGTTTTTTCTACCCAAGCTCTATAAAGCGAAGATATCGGTTCCTTTAACCTATATTTTAGGAAACAACTGTCCTTTTCTTTTACCGTCCAGAATTTCCCGGGACAATGATTTTCCCTTAATTTAAATTGACCAATTGATTAAAAAGTGATAAATTAAGTTGAACACGGCCTGTTCCGTAAGAAGGCGGAGGAGTGCCTGAGTGGCTTAAAGGGATGGTTTCGAAAACCATTGTCTTGCTTTAGCGGGACCGTGAGTTCGAATCTCACCTCCTCCGCTTTCTTACGGGGCGGAGGTAAATAGTTTTAAAGATTAAAAATAAAATGGAGGAATTTATTTTAAACAATTTAATATATATAATTTTAGCGGCTTTATTCGTCTTCAACCTATTTTCAGTTTGCTGTATCTTTAAATTGAAAAAAAGAATAGATACGATGCTGCAAGGAGGGGAAGAGGATTTAGAAAAGGTTTTAGTCGGCCAAATTGAAAAAGTAAAAAAACAAGAGAAAAGATTAGAAAAAATTTCCGCGGAAATAGTGAGGCTGGATGAAATTTCTCAGAAAAGCATGCAAAAGATAGGAATAGTGAGGTTTAATCCTTTTAATGAGGTTGGCAGCGATCAGAGCTTTTCTATCGCCTTGCTTGATGCAAAAGATTCCGGGTTTGTCATCACTTCTCATTACGGCAAGGAATTCAGCCGGATTTACGGCAAGCCGGTAGAAAAGGGAAAATCTAAATATCTTCTTTCCAAAGAAGAGAAACAAGCGATTGAAAAAGCCATGTCATAAACTTATGGAAGAAACAAAAGAAAATTTAATAGAGCGTCCGCCGGTAGTTGTGATAATGGGCCATGTTGACCATGGAAAAAGTTCTATTCTGGAAGCAATAAAAGACTTGAAAATTACTATTAAAGAATCAGGCGGCATTACTCAGCATATCGGCGCTTATGAAATTGAGCACCAAGGCAAGAAAATTACTTTTATTGACACTCCCGGACACGAAGCATTTTCCGCTATGCGTTCTCGCGGAGCCAAGGTGGCTGACATCGCCATTTTGGTGGTTGCCGCTGAAGAAGGAATAAAACCGCAGACCAAAGAAGCCATTTCCTATATCAAACAAGCGGGAATTCCCATGATTGTGGCGATTAATAAAGTTGACAAGCCGTCTGCCAATCCGGAGATGATTAAAACCCAATTAGCGGAAAAAGAAATTTTAGTGGAATCAATGGGAGGAGAGGTGCCCTCGATCAATGTTTCAGCCAAGGACGGCAAAGGCATTGAGGACCTGGTGGAACTGATCTTATTAGTGGCGGAAATGGAAAACATTAAAGGAGATTTGAGTAAGCCGGCCGAAGGAGTGGTGATTGAAGCCTATTTAGACAGTCGGAGGGGATTTACCGCAACCCTGCTTTTGACTGATGGAGTTTTAAAGAAAGAAGATTGTTTGGCCACCCATTCTGCCTTTGGAAAAATTAGAAGCTTGGAAAATTGGCGAAGAGAACCTGTTGGAAAAGCCCTTCCCTCCGCTCCGGTAGTGGTTCTTGGCCTAGAAACAGCTCCTCAAGTAGGAGAAAGATTTAAGGTTTTGCCTAACATCGCTGCCGCTCAGGACTATACTGCCAGAAAGAGCAAAAAAGAAGAAAAAAGAGAAATGTTTTTTGCTGAAGAAGGCAAACAAGTATTAAATTTAATTTTAAAGGCGGATGTTTCCGGTTCGGTGGAGGCAGTGGAAGAAATAATTAAAAAACTTCCCCAAGAAAAAGTCATTCTTAGGATTTTGAAAAAAGAGATAGGAGAAATTAATGAGAACGATGTCCATTTGGCAAAATCTGCCAAAGCTAAAATACTGGGGTTTCGAGTTAAAACAAATCCTATCGCCGCGGTGCTGGCTAAAAAAGAGGGAATTAGAATAGTGAACTTTGAAATTATTTATGAGTTAGTGCAGTCTTTGCGCCAGTTGATGGAAAAAGTTCTGAAAGCGGAAATAGTCCGCAAAGATATGGGGAAAATGAAAACTTTGTTAGTTTTTCGGACTGAAAAAAGGCGTCAGATTGTCGGCGGCAAGATTACTGAAGGGGAAGTGAAAAAAGGA
Organism: bacterium; assembly: GCA_030594935.1. Classification (GTDB taxonomy): domain Bacteria; phylum Patescibacteriota; class Minisyncoccia; order Minisyncoccales; family JAGLPU01; genus JAGLPU01. The sequence continues at coordinate 6,468 of JAUVEE010000005.1, read as the reverse complement.
TTCTTGGTTGAAGTTTTCAGAGATGAAGAAAAAATAGGAGAAGGCAGGGTTATTAACCTGCAAAAAAACAAAAAGAATATTGAAGTAGCCACTAAAGGAGAGGAGGCAGGCATACTTTATGAAGGCAGCGCAAAGGTGGAGGAGAAAGATATTATAGTTTTTTACATCAAAGAAAAAACTAAAGCAGAACTTTAATGACTAAAAGAATTTTTCAAATCAATGAGCTGATAAAACGCAGATTATCGCGGATTATTTTTGAAGAGATTGATTTCCCCGGAGCTTTAATAACAATAACCAGGGTGGAGACTTCTGAAAAACTAAATCAGGCCAAAGTATATGTCAGCGTAATGCCGGAAGCTCAATTAGAAAAAGTTCTTAGAATTTTGTGTAAATTAGTTTACGGTCTGCAAAAGAGATTAAATAAGTGTTTAGCTGTCCGGCCTGTTCCGCGAATTAGATTTGCTGAAGAGAAGGAGGTTATCAAAGCGGCAAAAGTTGACGAGCTTCTAGAAAAGATTAAGTCTTGCCAAAAAAGCTAAAATCAATAAACTAAAAATAGAGGTATGGCCTGGTACCCAAGTAGCTAGGGAGCGGTCTGCAAAACCGTTAACAGGGGTGCAAATCCCCTCCAGGCCTCATAATATGCCGCGGTGGTGGAATTGGTATACACGCGTGACTTAAAATCACGTGAGAGCAATCTCTTGTGGGTTCAAGTCCCACCCGCGGCACCATAACAAAAAAGCCCTGTTAAGGGCTTTTTTGTTTAGGCTTCTATTTCTTCTATTACTTCCACATATGTCTTATTTATGCCGAAGTTAAGAGCTGCTTGAGTGGAAGAAAACCAGATATCCATATTAAAGTCTTTTTTTCTAGAATTCATTCTGTCCTTTACTACGAATACTTTGTTTCCGTAAAGCTCCGGGAGTCTGACTTTTGTTCCAAAAGGCAGAAGATTATTCGCTATAATCCCGTCTTCAACCCAGCTTCCGGAAGCAGTGATAAAAGGGTCTCCCCAGGTTTGGCAAGGGGTGCTGGAATAACCAGTAACAACCACATCAAACTGCTGAACTATTTTGATTCCTTTGGGGTCAGAGGGATCAGCGATTGGCAGGAAGCTATTTTCTTGAATTATTGAAAGTTGAGAAAGGTTTACAGGTTCTTCTAATAAGTCCTGGGCTTTCCCCATTTCAGTTTTAAGAAAGAATAAGAATCCCGCTAAAACTATCATTACCACAAGAGTTGAGAAATTTAGTCCTACTTTTCTTTTCAGAAAGAAGAACTTATTGGTATTTTTTTTCATTTAAAAACTCCCTATTGGGAGGTATCATAATAATAGCTTATTTCTTCGAACTTGTCAACCTTTTTTGATTGAAATTAAGGGAAATAACAAGTATACTAAATTATGTTAATACGGTTTTTTCAACAAAATGATTTCTTGCGAAGAATTGTTTCCTGGCTAGGAAAACAGCGGGCAAAGGATCTCTTAAAAGAGGTTTATCGATATCTGAACAAGACAGACAATATTATAGACATCGGCGCCGGAACTTGCAATATTTGTGCGGTTTTAAAGGAAAAGGGATTCAAAACAACCCCTTTGGACGTTCAAAATTTAAGTTTTGTTGGTGAGATAAAGCCGGTTATTTATGATGGCCGTGAAATACCGTTTGCGGATAAGAGCTTTGATGTTTCTCTTCTTTTGACCGTGCTGCATCATACGCCCGTTCCTAAAGAGATTATTAAGGAAGCTAAGCGGGTTTCCCAAAAGATTATTATAATTGAAGACATTTATCTGAATACTTTCCATAAATATTTAACCTGTTTTGTTGACAGCCTGCTTAATTTCGAGTTTAGGGGGCATCCTCATACCAATAAAAGCGACCAGGAGTGGAAACTGCTATTCAAAGAACTGGGACTAAAACTTAAGCAGGCAAGATACAGATGGTCTTTTTTAATTTTTAAACAAGCTGCTTATTATTTAGAAAGTTGACCATTTTGTCAGTTATTGTTATGTTTTAAATAATATGGAAGATTCAATTCAAAAGATAGTGTCTTTATGCAAAAGAAGGGGATTTGTTTTTTCTTCTTCGGAAATCTATGGCGGTTTTGCCGCTATTTACGACTACGGCCCTTACGGGACGGAAGTGGCTAACGCAATTAAGCGGGAATGGTGGAAAGCCATGGTGCAGTTAAGGGAAGATATTGTCGGCTTGGATTCCAGTATTTTCATGCATCCCAGAATTTGGGAAGCCAGCGGCCATGTGTCGGGCTTTTCCGATCCCTTAGTTGAATGTAAAAACTGCAATGCCCGGCTAAGAGTTGACCACTTGCTTGAAAACATTGGAGTGTTTGCCGATGAAAAAATGGGAGAAGAAGAGATTAATAAAATCTTTGCGGAAAACAAAAAAAAGATTAAATGTCCTCATTGCGATAAAAGCGATTTCAGCGATGTTAGGAAGTTTAATTTATTGGTTAAAGCCAATCTGGGCAATTTTGCTGAAGACTGGACCAAAGAGCCGGCTTATCTTCGGGGAGAAACCTGTCAGGGGATATATGTGAACTATAAGAATGTGTTGGATTCAACTCGGGTTAAGATTCCTTTTGGCATTGCCCAAATCGGCAAAGCTTTCCGCAATGAAATCACCGCCCGTCAGTTTATTTTCCGGACTCGGGAATTTGAACAGATGGAAATGCAGTATTTTGTCCATCCAGACAAAGAAATGGAAGAATACGAAAAGCTAAAGGATCTTAGGTGGCAGTTTTATCTTGATTTAGGCATCAAGAAAGAGAATTTGAGATGGCTGCAGCATGAAAATCTGGTCTTCTATGCCAAAGAAGCTTACGACATAGAATATCAGTTTCCTTTCGGGTTTAAAGAGCTGGAAGGGATACACGCGCGCAGTGATTATGATCTGTCGCAGCATACTAAGTTTTCCGGCCAAGACTTGTCCTATACCGATCAAGTGACCAAAGAAAACTATATGCCTCATATAATTGAATCTTCCGCCGGAGTCGGCAGAACCTTTTTTGCTGTTCTCTGCGAAGCCTACACGGAAGAAGAAGTCAAGGGAGAAACCAGAGTGGTAATGAAATTTTCTAAGAAGCTGGCTCCGATAAAGATAGCCGTCTTTCCTTTATTGAGAAATAAGCCGCAGCTGGTTGATAAAGCCAGAGAGATATATAATAAGCTTAAATTGAGCTATATGTGCGAATTTGATGATAATGGCAGCATTGGCCGAAGATACCGCAGGCAGGACGAAATAGGCACCCCTTACTGCGTTACAGTTGACTTTGACAGTTTGGAGGCTGATGATGTGACGGTGCGGGACCGCGACAGCATGAAGCAGGAAAGAATCAAGATTGCAGAGCTGGAAAGCTATTTCCGAGAGAAATATTCTAAGTAACTTATTAATTAAAACCCAGTCCTAAAAAGGACTGGGTTTTAAGTTGGAGCGGGTGAGCAGATTCGAACTGCCGTCTCGACCTTGGCAAGGTCACATAATAACCATTATACGACACCCGCACTTTACTGTGCCGTGAACTGGACTTGCACCAGTCACCTCAGCTTTTTCAGAGCTGCGCTCTACTGCCTGAGCTATCACGGCATACTCAATATATAAAATATTATCAAGAAAATGAAGAAATTACAAGTATTTTGAATAAAAAAGAAGGAGCAAATAGCCCCTTATCTATACATTGTGTATTTTTCTCCGATACATTCTTCTTTCATTTCCCGCATTATATCTCCGGCTATTTCAAATTCTTTGTTTATTACCGGAATTTCGTAATGAGGAGGCGGCCAAAGCCATCTTCCCATTTCTTCCTCTATAGTCTCTTTTACTATTTCCATAAAATTTCTATCAAGTTCCGTCCATGGTTTTCTACGATAAGGTCTCGTTTTTTCATTTATCCTATCGTGGAATTCCCAATACTTTTTTGCTTCTGTAGAAAGTCCATAAGCGGTCCTCACAGCCGTATACCAATAGTCGGGAAGATAACTTTTAAAATACTTATCATCCCATTGTCCTCTTTCTGCTTGCTCGGTCGCTTTTTCTATAACTTTAGGGATTTCTACATAAAGTATTTTTTCTATCTCTTCTTCTAGAGACAGCCTCTTTGTTTTTGGGGCTTCTATTTTTCCTTGTTCTACAGCTTCTCTATAAAGTTTTTCCATATCTTCTGCAAGGCTCCCATATTCGATTCCTGACATTTACACCACCTATTTAATTTTTTTGGTACTGATTTACTATAATTATATTATAGTGTGGACGGCAAAGGATTCGAACCTATAACCTCCTCGGTGTAAACGAGATGCTCTGCCGTTGAGCTAGCCGTCCTTGTTCTCTGTGTGCCCAGAGCGGGACTTGAACCCGCATGCTCAAAAGAGCCATGGCCCTCAACCATGTGTGTATACCAATTCCACCACCTGGGCTCTTTTTCACCTAAGCCTTATTCTGTTTTAAAGGTTGAACTTTATTTCTCTTCTTCTTTCTTTTCTTTTTTTTCTTCAGGTTTTCCAACTGCTTCTTCGGTTTTTACTTTTTCTTCCGGCTGTTTTATTTCTTTTGTCTTTATTTCTTCTTCTTTTGGTTCTTCTTCAACTTCTTCTATCTTTGTTTTTTCAGTCTCTTTAATTTCTTTTCTCTTAAGTCTGGCTTTTCTTCCCTTAGCCTCTCTTAGGTAATAAAGTTTTGCTTTTCTTACTTTGCCTCGTTTTACTATTTCTATGCTTTTAATCATGGGAGTGTGAATAGGGAAGACCTTTTCTACTCCTACGCCGGATATAACCTTTCTGACGGTGATAGTCGCGTTTATTCCTTGACCGTGTTTTCTGGCCAAAACCAAACCTTCGAAAACTTGGATTTTTTCCTTGTCTTTATCTTTAATTATCTGTTGGACGCGAACAGTGTCGCCGGGACGGATGTCCGGCAAGTTTTTCTTTAAATTAGATTTGGTGATTGCTGTAATAGTAGCCATAATTTTCTAATTAATTTAGTTTAATGATTTTTTTAAATCCTTTGGCAGCTCGGAATTAAGTGTTAACATCATATCATTCAACAGCTTTATTTTCAAGTGGCCAGCATGCAAAAATTGTCTTTTTAAGCTGGGTGGGCAAGGCTGGTTTTTAAAGCCATAAAGCTTGTCTCCGGCTATCGGATGGGACAAGTGATTGAAATGGCACCTTATTTGATGCTTTCTGCCAGTTTTGATTTCAACTTCAATTAAGCCATAATTTTTGAATTTTTGCAAGACTTGGTACTTGGTAATTGCCGTTCTCAGTCCTTTTTTGGCTTCCAGAGCTGAATAAACCTTTTGTTTTTTGCGGTCTTTGGGCGAACGGCCGATTAAAGTTTCAATTGTCCCCTGTTCGTTTTCCAAGTTTCCCACCACCAAAGCGGTATAAAGTTTGTCTACTTTTCTTTCTTGGAATTGTTTTTGCAGGAATTCCAGGCTTTTGTCGTTCTTAGCAATCAAAAGTATTCCTGAAGTGTCTTTGTCCAGGCGGTGGACCACTCCGTAGCGAGGGGGAGCGCCTACCTTCTTTAAATTAGGATATTCTTCTATCAGATAGTCAATAAGGGTTTTTTCCTTATATTCTCCTTCCGGAAAAACAACTATCCCGGCAGGCTTGTCAACTGCCAGGAGATCATCGTCTTCGTAAATGATTTCTATGTTTTCCATTGCTTTAAAAGTTTAGTTTTATTCCATTAAGCCCAGGTTTTTTATTATCTCTTGAAATATGGGTTCAAACTTTTTATTCCAGACGACGACTGGGGTTAAGTTTACCAAAGCATTAACGAATTCTTTGTCATATGGGATCTTACCGAGCAGGGGAATATTGTTCTCGTTGGCAAATTTTTCAATCTCTTCGTTGAATTTTTCATTGATATCAAATTTATTGATCACCAGGCCGCAAGGAATTTTAAAATGTTCAACAATCTGCAGTCCTTTTTTTAAATCGCTTAAAGCGCTTGGCGTTGGTTCGGTGACGGCTATTACATAATCAGAACCGTTTACGGACGCGATAACAGGGCAGCCGATGCCGGCAGCGGAATCTACGAGCAGAATGTCAGCATTCTCTTTATGGGCAAGCTGTTCTGCTTTGGTTTTGATAAAAAGAACAATCTGGCCCGAGCCTGATTCTCCCATTTCCAGCTGTCCGGTTACTATATTAAATCCATATACTGTTTGAGCGTGGCCGATTCTGCCGTTCTTAACCTTAACAAGTTCAATCGCCTGAACCGGACAGATTAGTTTGCAGGCGCCGCATCCTTCGCATAATAATCTGTTAAATATCGGCTGGTTCTTTTTTTCGTCCCAAGAAATAGCGCCAAACTGGCAAATATCACGGCATTGTCCGCAGTGAATGCATTTTTCTTCAATCAGTTCAGCCTTATAGCCGGTTTCCACGGGTTTCCATTGATAGTTATTGTTTTTTACACCCAGGCAAAGACCAAGGTTGGGAGCATC
>JAUVEE010000023.1 GCA_030594935.1 bacterium | reverse complement strand
TTTTGATAATAATTCCTGAATCGCATCCTACATCAAGGATTTGCGAACCCGGCTTGATAAAATCCTGGCACTCTCGGCACATTTTTTCAGCCGCCGCCTGATAGATTTTCAGAAAAAATTGATGAAATCTCATTTGAAACCATAGTAACAAATTAAAATTCAAAAAACAAGTCTATTATTTTATCTTTTCAATGTCTTTCAACTCCCTGACAATAACCTCTTCTATATCAGTTAAGTCTTTCAAAAGCTGCTGGTGCCTTTGTTTTTCTTTAGCGCTTAATTCCCCTTTTTCTTCAAACATGGCCAGTTCTTTTTTAATGCCTGTTTTTAATTCATTATATTCTTTATAGAACTTTTCTTTCAAATCTTTGGATTCTTCCTCTATGGTCTTATGGATAAGCTTAATTTTGCGGAAGATACAGAACAAGAAAATGCAAAGGATTACAAAGAGAATGATAAGCAGCCAGAGGAGCCAAGGACAGCTTATTATCCAAGAACCAATCGCTATGCCGTTAAGGACTACAATGACTGTTCTTGGTTTGGAGGGATTGCTGACAGCGCCCCGAGAATCTTTTGTTATGGCTGAAACTATGTATTCTCCAGATCTGAATAAACCGTCCTCATCAACAGACCAGCGCCCTTCGCTATCGCTGGAAATTTCCCATTCTTTAGCCAGCTCCCCTCCCTTTTTGAAATAAACAATTACCGCTTGGCTGGGAGCAGCTGTTCCTTCCAGATGAAGCACTTCCTCGCCGGCCACGAAAGTATTGGGACAAACCGTAATTTCTGGAACAGGAATAGATTCTATTGCCACTTCAGCTGAAGCCAAAGTGGAATTTCCGGCATTATCTATGGCTTCAACTTTAACTAAGTATTTTCCGGGAGTCTGGAGAGGCATTCTATAATAAGGATCTACTTGCGCTTCAAGCAGAGTAAAAACATCCTGGTCTCCAATTTTTACCTTATAATGGTTTATTCCGGAAATCTCATCTTGAGCCTTGAAATACAATAAAGGCTGGGGATTGGTGGCATCCCCTTCATTATCCACGGTTATTTCAAAAGAAAGAGGAGGAGTGGTGTCAACGCGAATCTCTCTGTTGGCTATTTCTCCCCAGCCATTGTCGTTTTCCAGCCGAGCATGAAAATACCATATTCCATCTTCAACATTTTGATAAGATTTGGAGCTTAGCTTCCCTTTTGAGGATAAACCCGGGTCATCAAGAAATTTCTGGTTAAAGGCTATGCTTACCCCAATAACATCAGGGCCCAGCTCCCAGAAAAACTCTGGTTTGTTGTTTTGGTACCATTCTGTTGAACGAGGATGAGTGGGAGAACTAATTTTGGGAGCAGCCGGCACTCTTGGTTTTGGCGGAGCAATCACAGCTTTACTAATAGAGTAATTTCCTCCCGAGCTGGAAGAAAAAATATTAGTTCCTCGGGCATTGTTGGCTAAAATCTTTTCCGAGCCAAAATACACTTTTGCTTGGCCCACTGATTTGGCGGAAAAATTAATTCTAAATACTTCTCCCTGACCGCTAAAGCCGGGTGACGGCAATCCGCCGCCGAAATCAATAGTTCCCTGGCCATTGGAATAAGAAGGCTCTTGCACCCATAGACTGAAAATAGAGTGGCTTTGGGAAACGCTTTGGATTGCCAATTTATCGGCCGGAAAATAAATTGTGGCCTGGGAAGCATTAATGGCTGCTCCGTCAGTATTCATCATCACTTTGACAGAAAAAGTCCTCCCAAGGTTATAACTTCCCTGAGAAGGCGAAAGATAAAAAGAAGCCTCCTGCGCCTCAGCCAAAACCGGAAAAATAAAAAGCAAAGCTAAAGCCAGCAGCAGGATGTTTTTAAATTTTTTAAAGTATTTCAGCAATTTCATATTAAATATCTTTATCTGTTATTGATCCGGCCGGCCATTTCTTATTGCTGTTTTCCAACCTCATTTTTACTTCTCTTTGTTTTTTTTCTTCTGTCTTTAATCTCCTGTATCTCCTGCTTAGCAAGTAAATAAGCATAATGATTATGATTATCAGCAGCAAAATCGGAATCCACCAATAAATAAAAATACATTTGTACCGAATTCCTTTTTTATTCAAAGAGAATCCTTCGGGAAAAATCTCAATTTTAACCGTGCCTTCTTGCCAGTTCCCCGCTTTGTCGTAGGCCCTAATTATCACTAGATATCTTCCTTCTTCTAAAGTCGGCAGACGGTGGGGAGTGGCCACTTCAATAAAAAACCCTGATGTTTTCTCTTTTTTGTCCTTGGTGATATCAATATACTTAAATTCATAATGGTCTATCCCGGAAAGAGCGTCGGTGGTAATGAAAGAAACTATCGGCTGCTTAACCGCAGTTTTCGCGGCCGGATCAACAACCGGCTCAAAAACAGCCGGGGCAGAAGAATCAATTTGGACCACAAAATGGCTGGTTCCTCCCCAGACTCCCGCTTTTTCCGCTTTAACATGGAAATACCAAATGCCGTCTTCAACATCGCCGTAAGAAACCGAACTGTAGTCTCCCTCGGCAACATTGTCGGGAACATCCCCGGATTCACGGTTAAAGCTGTAGCTAAAATCAGCCACTCCCTCTTCTTTCTCCCAGGAAAAAGTGGGGTTGTTGTTTTTATACCATTTGTTGGCGTCAGAATGAGTCAGAGAAAAAACAGCCGGCCCTTCCGGAGGCGGAACCAACAGATTATAGACACCCCGGCCTTTGGAGGTTAAAATATCGGTTCCGTCAGGATCATTTCTTAAAACCTTGCAAGAATCCAAAAAAACAACTGATGTTTCTCCCGGAGCAACGACCCTAAAAGTGACCGTAGAAATTAAGCCGGCTGAAGTATTGATTCCCGGAGAAGGAATTCCCCCAATAAAACTCATTATTCCTTGAGCATTGGAATAAGCGGGTTGAGCAACCCAAATTTCAATAAAGGATTTGCCGGCTGTCGGGCTGGCTATTTGGAGCTTGGCTGGGTCAAACTTTAAATTCACCTCAACCGCATTAATGTCTTCACCGTTGGTATTGGCAAAGATGGAAACATTAAATGTGCTGCCGACAAAAAAACTGCCTGAAGCCGGAGAAAAATACAAAGAAGCTCCGGCCGCTTGCCCGACTAAAGGAAAAAACACTGCCAGAATTATTAAAATTAAAAGCTGAAAACTATTCTTCATTTTCTTCTTTGGTTAGCTTTTTTTCTAATTCTTGTTTTTTTTCTTTAAATCTTGCTTTTAGTTGATTGATCTCGGCTTCTTTCTGCTCAATCTTTTCAATCTCTCTCAAAGCCTCTTTTATTTCTTTAATGCCTTTTTGGAAACCAAACCTTCCTCTTCTGGTAAAAGCAAAAGCTAAATACCCCAAAGCCAAGAAGAGAAACAATACTATTAAACAAATAAGCCACCAGGGAAATAAAATTCCCTTGAACTGAATTCCTTGGCCGGGAAGATAGGCAAAAAAGGAAGACAGTATTTGAAATTCAGCTTCAGCTTCCTGGCGGTTCCCCGCTTTATCATAGGCTCTGACAATAATCTTGTATTTTCCCGGTTCAGCGCAAGGAATCTTAAAAGGAGAAACGGTTTCAACAAAAAATCCGGCCGCCGCCGCATCAGTGTTGAACATGCTCACTTCATAATAATCCACTCCCGAATAAAAATCTTCTGTTTCAAAATAGGCAAAGCCGGAATGGGTATCAACTTGGATATCGAACTTTTCCGGAGGCCGGCAATCTATTTTCACCGCTCTGTGGCTGGCCCTGCCCCAGGTACTATTTTCCTTGGCTCGCAAATGAAAATACCAGACTCCATCAGCAACTCCTTCATATACCTTCATGGTCTGAATTCCTTCAGAAACAGTATCGGGATTTTCTTGCGGACTTTGAGAAAAGCTCCAGCTGAAACCATTTATTCTTGCTTCTTCTCCCCAGAAAAAGCCGGGACTTGAATCGCAATACCAAATTTCCGAATCTGGAAAATTCACTGATGATATTTCCGGACCCTCCGGAGGAGGAACTAAAATCCGATAACTCCCGCCGGTGACCAGGGTGGAAACAGGAGTTCCTCTGCCGTCATTAAGAAAAACTTGCGATGAATCCAGAAATTCAATTTTAGCCAGTCCGGGAGACTTGGCCCGAAAAGTAATCGTTGAAATTAATCCGGAAGAAGTGATAATCCCTCCGGGAATTCCCCCTTTAAAAGAAATAACTCCGCCGGCATTGGAATAGCTGGGAGGAGTAAGCCATTCGGCCACAAAAGACTCTCCTGTTGACGGAAGAGTAACTTGCAGCATTTCCGCTGGAAATTTTAAATCAACTTGAACAGCGTTAATCTCTTCTCCTTTGGTATTGAGATAAACAGACACGGAAAAAGTACTGCCGGAGAAGAAAGTTCCCTGAGCCGGAGCAAAATAAAGAGAAGATTCCGCCGCTTGCCCGGCCAAAGGAAAAAACACTGCCCAGATTATTAGAATTAAAAGTGGAAAACTATTTTTCATTGATTTTTTTGCGACGCCTAATTCTTTTTAAGAACAGCCAAGCCAATATCCCGGCAGCCAACAAAGATATTAAAAATATGACATCTTTCCCTGTCGGCCTGTAAGGCGGAACAATTTCCACTACTCTTTCGTTGCCGGCTTTATCAACCGCCTTTACTTTTATAATACTCCTTAAGCTCTGATCCGTTAATAAGCAAGGACTTTCTTTCTTTTGCCACTCCCCTTTTTGGGCAATTCCCAACATTCTGGGCTGTTCTTTAACTTCATAATAATCTATTCCTGAAGCCTCATCCAGGGCAGTAAAACTTAAAAAATGCTTGCCTTCGAACAGAGAAGAATCCTGCCCGATCTTCGGCTCAAAAGGTTTTGGCGGAACAGTGTCAATCATTGCTTTAAACCTCACTATCTCTGACCAATCTTCTCCCAATGGTTTCTGTTTGGCGCTAAAGTAATAAATCCCGTCTTCCAGCCCCTTATACTCCAAAGCCCCCACCCAAACCAGTTCGCCTTCGGGCAGGTCAGGAATATCATCAGGCTCGGCCAAAGGGTCAAAGCTCAAGAGATAGCTGTATTTTGCCTCGTTGATTAAGTCCCAATATAGTCGAAGAACATTATTGCTCTGCCATTTATTTTGCTCCGGATGGCTCTCGGAAAAAATAACAAACAATCCTTTTGGCTTGGCAGTTACTTCGTAGCTGCCGGCTAAAACTTTTAATTGAGCTTCCGTGCCCAAGCTGTCATTCAACAGAACTTGAGAATCTTCTCCAAAATTGATTTTGGCTTGGCCGAGTTCTTTGGCAAAAAAACTGATTCTGGCTAATAAGCCGTCTCCCTCAAAACCATTAGTAATTCCGCCAATAAAAGAAATTTTTCCTAAAGAATCCTCTTGAGGCGTTTGCGCCCAAAGATTAATAATTGAGCTTCCGCTGCTGATATCGCTGACCCGCAATAAATCCGCGGGAAAGCGCACGCTTGCTTCCACAATGTTGATTTTTTCATCTTCGCTGTCTATCCTGATTTCCAGGGACAAACTATCTCCCTGATAAACGCTTTGAGTTTGAGGAGTTAGATATAGGGTGGCGGCAAATATAACAAAGGGAAGACTAAGAGCCGCTAATATGGATATAAGGATTATTTTAATATGTTGCATTTTAAAACCTTTATTTAATAGTAATTAGCCTGTCCAATGATACATCATAATACTGAAATCAATAATATCCACTGCGCCGTCAAAGTTAATATCAACACAAGGGTTGGCCGGCGAACTCTGGCCCCAGAAATAAAGCAGAATACTGAAATCAATAATATCCACTGCGCCGTCAAAGTTTAAGTCCGCGCCCTGGCAAACCATGGCGCCCGGTTCAAGCACCAAGAAAGAAAGAGTCTGGGAAAATAAAGTTTGCTCTCCTCCAGTGAAAAGCGCTTTGGCCCGGGCCTGATGCTCTCCTGTTTCCAGTACGGCCGTGTTCAGCGCGCAGTACCATTTGCCATCTGTGCCGGCGGTCGCCTTTTCCACAATTTCGTTTTCAGAAGCAACAAATACATTGACTTCACTGGCGGGAAAAACCTGGCCGAAAATATCAACACTGCCTCCTTTTTCCACTTGCGTGGGAGTAAGGGTTATGGTTGGAGAAATATAAATGCCGGACACTGTAGTGTTCATATCCGCCAAAACGCTGGTGGTGAAACCAAGAGTTACCGATTTTCTCCCTTCAGAGTCTTCGGCAAAAATTCCAAAGTTATAAGTTCCGGACGCTATGCCGGTTAGTTTTTTTTCAAACAGGCCGGAATCTTCGGCGAAAAAAGTGGCCACAACTTGATCGTTTTTGAGCAAAGTTAAAAAAGCGTTGGGATAAGCTTTGCCTTTAAAGGTAATTTCTCCCGGGACGATAATAATAGCTCCACCGCCTCCACCCGGCGGATCCGGAGTAGGCGTAGCTCCGGTATCTCTAACAATCCCGGATACCGAAATATCAACTGTCGGACTCTGGCAGTTTCCCTTAATAGGAAAAACAATAAAAATTATTCCCAATAAAAAAACTAATAATTTTACAGTCCCATTCTTATTGTCCATTTTTTAATTATAACAGAAAAAGCTTGAGATAAAAACCTCAAGCTTTTCTCTAATTTTAAGACAAACAAATTTATTTCCTTTCTCCCTTAAGTAAAACTCCAAATGCAGTTATCCATCTCTTTCTGGTGAGAATAAAGAATATCATTGCCAGCAAGATGCCTAAGGCAAGCTTCCAAGGAAAGGCATAAAGAACAATAACTTGGGATTCCAAAGGGATATCTCTTTGGCCATAGGTTCCGCTTAAAGTGGCTACGTATTTTCCTCCTAAAAGCCATTTTTGATTCCAAGAAGCTTCAAATTTTCTGATTGCTCCTGGCAAAACATTTTTTTGGCTTAAAGGAATCTCAGCCACTTTTTTGCCCCAGATATTGGTAATGGTGATTATCGCTGACGGCTTTAAATGAACATTGCCTAAATTTTCAAATTTAACCAGAAAAGGAATCGGCCCCTGGTTAAAATAACCTTGGGATACCCTAAACTCTTTTATGCTTAAATTCTCCTTGGCTTCTCCCGGCACTGTTAATAAAACCAAAGTGCCTACCCGGGGAACTATTGTTGCTCCGGTTGTTTCCGGACCAGCTACTCCCTTAGCTCCAGCAACAACCGTGCCGTAATGGCCTCCCGGTTCAGCGTTTTCCGGAACAGTAATGGTAAATTTCACTGTCTGCTGTTCACCCGGCTCCAAGTCCAGTTCTTCGGGTTCGCATTTTATCCAACTGGCAAGAGAATATGTTTCCGTATCCGGCTCCCTGACAACCACGTGGCCCGCTTCACCGCTAGGAGCAATATCTTCCACTGTTATTATGATGGAAACTTTGTTTTGCTGGCTGGGATTGGCCACTTTGATATAATTTTCAATCACATCTCCGGGATTTCCTGCCAATTCAAAAGACAAAGGAGAAAGACCCACTGAAGTTGCCTGCGCAAAAACAACCTGACCAAAAATCATTCCTATAATTATCAAAACTAGCAAAAGAATATTTTCTTTTTTCATCAAGATGAGATTTAATTATTGCCGGAATAAAGTGTATATTATGGAGATGCAAGGATTGTCAAAGTGATTGTATCAGTATACGCTCCGCTGGCCTGTTGACCGTCACAAGCTGCCGCAATTCGGAAATTGGTAAGGTGACCATCAGCATCAGTGGGAGCACCATGGTTTACAATTGTTACGGCTGCTCTGACCGGCCCCATAATATCATCCCCCCAATTATCGTAAATAGAGGCAACTGTTGATTCTGTGGAAGTAGCTTGTATCCCGTAATTGTCAGTACCGGCAACTACAGTAGAAGTCGCGCCAGCAGCAACCGAAGCGATTGAGCCTGATACTGACCCTGTCAATTGATTACTTCCGTCTCCCTCAACAGTAACCGAGTATCCGTCACCAGAGTTGCTTTTGGCAATGAAGCCCAAACCAGTAGTGCTGCCGACAGCTTCGTTGCCGCTGTAATCAACCAAATCAGGCACCAGCGTGGCTGTACTGGATGATGTGAGAGATGCCCATTCCCGCACTTGCGCGGAAACGTTCACAGTAGCGGTAGTGGCCGCTTCAACGCTGCCAGTGAAAATAGGAAGCGCGCCGTACATTCCCACTATTCCGGTTATTGCTATCAGCAAACCAACAGCAATAGTAAAAATCATTTCTTTGTGTTTTTTAATTGTTTTCGCCATTTTTATTTCAATTATTATTTTTCTTATAATCTGCTTCGACCTTTTTATTATATTTGCATTCTTTATAACTATTATAAATTATACTGTAGAAAAAGCAACAAAACAAACAAATACTGTGGAAAACTTTTTTTATGCTTTTGGCTGCATATTCAATAAGGCTTTAATCGCGGCCAATATTCTTTTCCTCATCAAGAATAAGCATATTGTTAAAAGCAGTAGAACAAGGATGGTTTTCCAAGGAATGCTCCAAAAATCCGTCAAAACAGAAATTCGGCGCTCTTCATTTGAGTTATCAACCTCCAGAGTCAATTCTGCCTTATACTTTCCCAAAGAAGTGTTTTGAACCAAGAAATCAGAAACAGCGGCCGGCAGCCATCTGAACCTTGCAGATTCTTGCGCCGGCAATTCCACCGGAAATCTTCTGGTTTTGCCCGGAAGAATAGTTGTTCTTCTTATTTCCGTTTCCCCCACCTTGTTCCCGAAAGCGTCATAAACAGCCAGCCTGCCTTTCAGTTTGTGGTGAAAAATGTCGCTGTTTTTAATGCGCAAGACAAAACTGGAAGGAGCTTTTTCCACCAAGCTGATGTCTCCAGCCGAAACCAGGGGAACCGCATCTATGATAGATGCCAGCGCTCTTTCCAAATTCTGCATTCTCTGTTCTTTAGGAATTCCAAATTCAACAATTTCAATCTGTTCGGCTACTTCCACCGGCTCCAAAGAAAGAGTTTTTACGGAAAGAAGGAATAAGACTCCCACCACCGGAATGGACCGAGGCTGATTTTCTTTAAAATAAAAAGAAGGCAGTTGCGGTTCAAAAAGCGCCACTACATAGTAACCTCCCGGTTCCGCATTTTCCGGAACATTGATTGAAAAATGAACATCTTTTTTCTCTCCCGGATCAAGGATAAAATTAGGAGTTTCTATTTTCAGCCACTGGCTGCTGTCAATGCTTATATCCCCAGCGCTTTCGTCAAAGAACATTTCTCCGCTGTCTTCAACAGCGGAAAAATTAGTCACTATCACATTGATCGGTATCGCCACTTCACTGGTATTCCTGATTTTAATCTTTCGAGTTGTTGACTCGCCCAAGAAAAAATCCAATTCAAAAATCTGGGGAGAAACCGCCAGGCCCAAACTGTCTACTTGGGCATAAGCTCTTCCTGTTCCTAAAAACAGAATTGTAACAATAAAAATAAGTTTTAATAATTTGCCGTACATATATATCTTAACTTAGTATTACTAAATGATATGCTTAGTATATCTTTAGTAATACTATTTGTTAAGTAGTTGAATGAATATGCTTTTCAAAAAAAGCATATTTAAATCTTTTTTCCCAGTGTTTATTGTATTTTAACAAACTTGAATCTTTAATTTTTAAGGAAATTATATTTTATTGGAAAGTATTTACTTGTATTATACAATATCTGCGGGTTTGTGCTAAACCGAGTTTAGTACAAAAGGAGCCTCGCTCCTTTTTCTACTCCTTTTTTTAATAAAAAGATATTTTAATAATTTGCCGTACATATATAGTAGATGGTTGTTGAA
>JAUVEE010000071.1 GCA_030594935.1 bacterium | reverse complement strand
TCTGAGAGATCCTGCTGATTGATTTTTGATAATCTTTTCTGAATTGAGAAAAACTGAAACCATCATCCACCAGTTTGGCGGCCGGTTTTCTTAAATAGACGAAGCAATAAACAGCGTTGAAAAGATGGAAAAGAAAACTGACCAGAAAAACGCCGATAAAGCCAAACTGCCAAATAATTATTGCCCCGACCAGCGGAGCCAAAACAGCGGCGTAAGCCGGCGCGGAATAAAACCAGCCGAAAGAGCGGTTGTAGTTTTCCAAGGGAAAACCCATTAAAATTGCCCGGAAGGAAACCATAAAAAGAGCGGCGGAGATCCCTAATAAAATCTGAAGAAAATAGAACAGATATTGCTCCTGGATAAAGATCATTCCCAGAGAATAAACTCCGTAACCCAAAATGCCGACTGTGGCCAAAACAGCCGGATTGATTTTATGGTTTAAAAAGCCCGCCAAGGGAGAAAAAAGCGCAATGGGGAGATAGAGAAAAAGATAAGCATAGCCCACTTCAGGCAAAGAAAATCCTTTCGCTATTAAGAATAAAGGAAAAAACAAGGAAAAGAATTTGTAGCCGAACATCAAAAGAAAATGCGAAACAGTCGCATATTTAGTGATCTTTTGGATTTTAGGCAAAGCAAATTCCATTACTATATCTTACATTATTTAAATAAAAAACGCCAAGATGTACCTGGCGAAAGCTAAATGCTTTTTTTATTCTTTCCTATATTGGAACAATTTGATCTTTGTATTTATCCCATACGCCTGCTTTCTCATAATACTTCCGTGCTTCGCGGAATTCTATTAATGCTTTTCTTGAGTCCCCTGTCTTGATTAAGGAAATAGCTGTGTCCTTTGACTTATTTCCCAAAAGTTCAAAGTCTGAGGAAACCTTTTTGTCTTGATTATAATCTTCTTTTTTCACCATTTTATCACATCCTTTGTTTTTAATGAACTTCATTGATAAGCTGAAGTTTCCAGCTTATCTCTATTCATGCGCTAATTAAAACATATTTTTCTTGAATTGTCAAGAAAAAAAGCCAAGACATTCGCCTTGGTTTAATTAACTATTTCCATTCTTGTGTTTTCAGAATGAAAATCGCGTGCTAAAGTTGTTTTTGCCCAATAGTCTTTGTTTTCAGCAATGCAGATACTGACAGGTGTTTTTTTTAATCTGTTAAGATTAAAATTCCCTAAAGCGATAAATTCAATCCCGGCAAATCTATATTTTTCCAATACTTTCTTCGCCTTGATTATTTGCTTTAAATTAGGATTTTTGCTGTTGGAATGGAAACAGATGTCACATAGCTGCGGAATTGTCCTGCGGGCAACCTCTAAAACGGTTTTTACACAATTCTTATTAATGTCTATCACTGAAGTGATGTCCATTCCTTCCCGGTGCACTGCTTCAATAAATTTAGCGCCAGCTTCGGCCGGGCCGCCATAAACGGCATTGAGTCCCTCGGGAACCATTCCCATCTTAATTCTTCGCAGGGTTGTTTCGGGATCCAATTCCTGGCTGTTCAGAAAGCTCACTTTTTCAAAGGGTCCGATTATCTCTTTGCTGTTTAGGTCGCTTTTCCGGGATAAAACATCCAAGCAGACAGGCACTGCGTGAGAGAACTCCCGATAATCTCCGCTAATCCTTATTATTGATTTTTGAGGAGATATTCTTTCACCTTTGTAAAGAGCCTTGATAGTGATATTTTTCCGGCATTCAGGGCTAATGGCAATTTCAAGCGCTGCCAGGGCTTGGTCAATGTCTTCTGTGACAACCCTGTTATGGGAAAAAATTTCCACTGTCACTTCAGGATGAAGCCTGTCTTTTTTTAAGGTTTCCCTAATGCGGTTCAGCCAGGGATCAGAAAACCACTCAGCTCTTTTCTCATCAACTTTAAACGCGTTTTTTAGCCAATATCCTTTCTGTAATCTTGTTTTGTCCATATCTTTCACCCCGTATTTTATTTTATCAATGAACAGTTTGCTTTTTTCATTAGAACAAAAACTTGTTAGTTCGTCAAATTTTTGAATTGATTTAAATCCAATAATGGGTATAATCAATCAATGAGCAAAAAAACCAAAATTATCCTATTCTCTCTGCTTACTTTGCTTTTCCTCATAGCGGCTCCGCTGGCGGTTCTTTATTCCCAAGGCTATCGTTATGATTTTGAGAACAGGAAGATAGTTCAAGTAGGCGGGCTTTTCTTGAAAATATCTCCTACTTCAGCCGAAGTCTATATCGACCAAGAACTGGTCAAAAAAACCAATTTTCTGCTGGATTCGGTCTTAATCCAGGACCTCTTGCCCAAGAGCTATAAAGTGGAAGTGAAAAAAGAAGGTTATTTTACCTGGGAAAAGAATTTAACCATAGAAAAAAAACAAGTTCTGGAAGTTAAAAATATTACTTTAATCCCAGAAAACCCCAGCTTCAAGCTTTTGTACGGCAAAGTTGAAGATATTTGGCTGCTGCCCAATAATAAGAAGATAGTTTTTAAAGAAGTTGACGAACAAGGCTGGAGCTTAAAGTTATTTGATCTGGACAAAGAAATTAAAAGCAGCTTGATAAAAGACAAAGAAATTTCCCGGTTTGAATCAGAAC
>JAUVEE010000017.1 GCA_030594935.1 bacterium | reverse complement strand
AAACGAAATCAGCGTTTTCCAGTCCCGGTCCGAATTCTTCAATGTTTTTAGCGACAATCGGCTCCATTTTTTCCGGCTTTTTGCCGGAGAAATCCCATTCGTATAGGCTTTGCATAGCGATAGAGCGCGATAAATGTCTTGAGGCCATATTATTTTTGTGATAAACCTTCCGCTGTTAATGGTTTCTTTTCTTCTTGCTCATTTTCCTGGCTGGCCATTTCCTTTTCTTTTGCTTTCTTTTCCTTCTTGTCCATTTTTTTCATAACGTCAATTACCTCTGTTCCTTTGTAATAGCCGCAGTTTTTGCAAGTTGTATGCGGCAAAACAGGCTTTCCGCATTTGGGGCAGGAAATCAAAGCAGCCGGCTCAACATAAAGATGCATCCGGCGCTTGTTTCTCCTGGATTTTGTGTGTCGTTGTTTTGGTACTGCCATAATTCTTTATAGTAATTTATAACTGTATTTTTAATAGCATATTGCAATTTAATTTGCAATATCTGCCGGATAAAAAATTGAAGACACGGTTAAGTGTCTTATACAATAAAATTGTTTTTATTTTTCTTGCTTCAAGATTTTTTTCATTGCTGATATCATGGTTCTTATGTGTTTGACATCAACGTTATTCTTTCTTAACTTTTCGGCGGCGTTGACATCTCTCACCCAGCCTAGTCGTGCATAGATGTCTTGGAGAACATCAATGGCCGCGTTTCTTTCCTCTTCTTCTCTCTCTTTTCCTCTTTCTCCTTCGTAATTTTCTTTTTCTGCTTGTCCAGCCATATCTACCACCTATATTATTAGTTTCCTTGATTTCTGTATTAAATTGTTTTTCAAGGAACTACTGATATTATAACAAACGATATGAATTTGTCAATGTTTGGGATTGGTCTAATACAAAAGGACGAGGCCAGGCCTCGTCCTAATTTTGTTTTACCGGCTTGAAGCTTTGGCGGTGGATTTTACAAGAGCCATACTTTTTAAGCATTTTTTTATGGTGTTTGGTAGGATAGCCTTTGTGCCGGCTGAATCCGTATTCGGGATATTTCTTGTCCATTCTTTTCATTATTGCGTCCCGCTTCACTTTGGCGATAATGGAAGCGGCGGCAATGGAAAAAACCTTGTCGTCTCCTTTAATGATTGATTTTTGAGGAATCTTTGAATTGATCTTGAAATTTCCGTCCAAAAGAAAGAAGTCAGCTTTTTTCAGGTTTTTTACTGCTTTTTCCATTGCCAGTTTGGTGGCCTGCAGAATGTTTATTTTATCTATTATCTTTTCCGACACTTTGCCTATTCCCCATTCTATTTCCGGATGATGGGTAAGAAGCTGGCAAAGCTTTTCTCTCTTTTTTACCGAAAGCTTTTTGGAATCTCTGATTTCCTGCCAAGGGAAATGTGTCGGCGGATAATTTTTGACAACAACCGCCGCCGCCACTACCGGGCCGGCAATCGGTCCCCGGCCGGCTTCATCCAGGCCGGCAATATGTTTATATTTCTTCTTTAGTTTTTTTTCTTCTTTAAAATTAATCATGGCTTGTAAAAAGAAAAAGCATTGTTATACTATAACAATATATGGCAAAATTTACACACCTTCATGTGCACAGCCATTATTCTCTGCTTGATGGCCTGCCCAAAATAGACCTCCTTGTGAACCACGTTAAAAAGCTGGGCATGGACTCCGTGGCCTTGACCGACCACGGAAACCTGTACGGCGCCATTGAGTTCTATAAAACGGCCAAAGCTCAGGGAATAAAGCCGATCATCGGCTGTGAAGTATATCTGGCCTTGGAAGGAATGGACCAGAAAAGGCCCAATATTGATAATAAGAATTATCATTTGGTTTTGCTGGCCAAGAACCAGGAGGGGTATAAGAATTTGGTTAAGCTGGTGACTAAGGCCCATTTGGAAGGTTTCTATTACAAGCCGAGAATTGATGAAAAGCTGTTGGCCAAACATTCAGCCGGGCTTATCGGGCTTACTGCTTGCGTTAAAGGAAGAATTCCCCAGTTAATTATAGCTGATAAAATAGAAGAAGCTAAAAAGCAGGCGCAGAAATATCAGGAGATTTTCGGTCCGGATAATTTCTATTTGGAAATACAGCATCATCCCAGAATACCGGAACAAGGCAGGGTAAACAAAGCTTTGATCGGTTTTTCTCAGGAGTTGAATATTCCTTTGGTGGCCACTTGCGATTCCCATTACTTGAATTCTGACGATGCCGAAGCCCAGGATATTCTAATGCTCATTAACACCGGAGCTGACATTAATAATCCCCAAAGGCTGACCATGAAAAACGAGGACTTTTCCGTCAGAAGCCAGGAAGAAATAGTTAAGCTGTTCAAAGACGTTCCCCAGGCGATAGCCAATACCCAGAAAATAGCGGCTGCCTGCAATATTGAATTTGAACTGGGAAAAACCAAACTTCCCTATTTTACTGTTCCAAACAAAACCACTCCGGAAGAATATCTAAAAGAATTATGCAAGCAGGGAATGGAAAAGCGCTATCCCAAAGAGGACAGCCAAGCTGTTGAGCGTTTGAAATACGAGCTTTCCATTATTCAGAAAACCGGCTTTGCCTCCTACTTTCTTATAGTGCAGGATTTTGTCAACTGGGCCAAAGAGAACCGTATTGTCGTGGGTCCGGGCAGAGGTTCCGCGGCCGGGTCTTTGGTTTCCTATCTTTTGAGTATCACGGATGTTGATCCGATAAAGTATGATCTGCTGTTTGAAAGGTTTTTGAATCCGGAAAGAATTTCCATGCCTGATATTGACCTTGATTTTACTGATTGGAGAAGGGATGAGGTGATCAACTATATCAGGGATAAATACGGGCACGACAAAGTGGCCCAGATCATCACTTTCGGAACCATGGCCGCCAGGGCGGTGATCAGGGATGTGGGCCGGGCCTTGGGCTATTCTTACCAATACTGCGATCAAATCGCCAAAATGATACCCATGGGCTTTAATTTAAAACAAACTTTGCAGGAAATATCCGAATTCAGCCAGCTTTACAGATTGGACGATCAGGCAAAAAGGCTGATCGATCTGGGACAGCGACTGGAAGGCGTGGTGCGCCATGCTTCCACTCATGCCTGCGGCTTGGTGATCTCCCAAGAGCCGCTGATTGAATCCGTGCCTTTGCAGCATCCCACCCAGGACGACGGCAGCATTGTCACTCAATACGAAATGCACTCAATTGAAGATTTGGGGCTGTTGAAAATGGATTTGCTGGGATTAAAGAACTTAACAATCATTGAAGACACTTTGACCCGGATCTATAAGGTGCGGAACAAGTCATTGAAAACAGAAGACATTCCTTTGGACGACCAAAAAACCTATAAGCTGCTTCAAGAAGGAATGACAACTTCAGTTTTTCAATTGGAGTCTGATGGCATGAAAAGGTATTTAAAGCAAATCAAGCCAACTCAATTTGAAGATGTTATTGCCATGGTGGCTCTTTACCGCCCCGGGCCAATGGAATTTCTGCCCCAATACATCAAAGGGAAAGCCAATCCAACGACAATAAGATATATCCATCCGGAGCTGAGGCCGATCTTGGAGAACACTTACGGCATTATGGTTTATCAGGAACAGTTGATGAAGATTGCCCAAAAGGTGGCCGGATTTTCCTTGTCAGAAGCTGATATTTTAAGAAAAGCGGTGGGGAAGAAGATTATGAAACTGCTGCTGGAGCAAAAAGAAAAGTTTATCAACGGAGCGATAAATAAAGGAACGAGCAAAGAAGTTGCTCAGCGGCTCTGGGAATGGATTTTGCCTTTTGCCCGCTATGGTTTTAATAAGAGCCATAGCACCTGCTATGCCATGATTGCCTATTGGACCGCTTATCTGAAGGTTCATTATTCAGTGGAATTTATGGCCGCGGTTCTAACTTCTGAAAAAAACGATACCGAAAAGATAGCCAATTTAATTAGTGAATGCAAGAAGATGAAGATTCCGGTTCTCCCTCCGGACATTAATGAAAGTTTCAAATATTTTTCCGTAGTGCCCGAGGAAAACAAGATCCGTTTCGGACTGCTGGCCATTAAGAATGTCGGGCAAAATGTGGTGGAAGCGATAGTTCAGGAAAGAAAAGCCAGCGGACCCTACCAATCCATCACTGATTTCATCAGCCGGGTTGGTTCTAATAATTTGAATAAAAGGTCCTTGGAAAGCTTGATCAAGACCGGAGCTTTTGACGAGTTCGAGGAAAGAAACAGGCTGCTGTCTAATATGGAAAGGCTGTTGGAATGGAGCCGGGAACAGCAAAAAAACAAAGCTAACGGCCAAAAGGGTCTTTTTGACACCATTCAGAGAGAAGAAAGTCCGCTTGCTCTGGAAGATGCTCCCCCAGCCTCTAAAAGCGAAAAGCTAAACTGGGAAAAAGAATTGCTCGGCCTATATATCAGCAGCCATCCTTTGGAAGAATTTAAAACAATTTTAATAAAAAAAACCTTGTCTTTAAACAGGGTCGCCTTAAGCGTTAGCGGGCGAACAGTGAAAGTCGGGGGCATTATTTCCAGCGTTAAGAAAGTAATCACCAAAAAGGGCCAGCCAATGCTTTTTGTTAAATTGGAAGATTATACGGATAAAGTGGAACTGGTGGTCTTCCCCACGGTTACCTCCCAAAATCAGGAAATTCTTCAGGAAAACAAAATAGTGATAGTCAACGGCCGGGTGGACAACCGTTCCGGAGAACCAAAGGTTATCTGCAACGACATTCAGGAACTGATTAAAAAAGCATAAAAAAAGAGGACAGTATGACTGTCCAAATAGGATAAGGTCAGAGGAGGAGATTCTTCCTGTGGAAGATATCGGTTTTTAAGAAAAACAGCCAATTAAAGCAAAGCGGCTTAAGTGTTCTTAAGCCGTTTTGTTAAACCGAAAATTGTGTTAAACAATAATTATGAAATATAAGATAGTTACTTTCGGTTGTCAAATGAATATATCTGATTCGGAAAGGATTGCCGGCGTATTGGAAAGCATTGGCTATCAGGAAGTTGATAAAGTTCAGCAGGCGGATTTAGTGGTGGTTAACGCTTGTTCAGTCAGACAGTCGGCCATGGACAGAGTTGACGGGCTGCTGGGAAAACTAAAAAAGAAAAAAACCATTTTAACCGGCTGTGTTTTAGACAAAGACAAAAGAAAATTTCAGGCGCAGTTTGATTTTTTGTTGGATATAGAAGATTTATTATTGCTGCCGGAAATGCTGGGGCATAAAGCCATTGCCAATAATCACTATTTGGAATTAAACTCTAAATACGCCAATGCTTTTTCAGCCTGTATTCCCATAATGACCGGCTGCAACAACTTCTGTTCTTATTGCGTTGTTCCCTATACTCGGGGACGGGAGGTTTCCCGCCCGGCTGAAGAAATTTTAAAGGAAATAAAGAAAGCAATTAAGAACGGCTATAAAGAAATTTGGCTTTTGGGACAAAATGTTAATTCCTATAAAACAAAAGACAAGATAAGCTTCGCCAAATTATTGGAAATGACAAATGATATTCCGGGAAAGTTTTGGATTAGGTTTACTTCTCCCCATCCCAAGGACTTTTCTAATGAATTGATTAAAACTATGGCTAAGTCAAAAAAAGTAACTCCCTACTTGAATCTGCCGGTCCAGGCCGGCAACAATGAGGTTCTTAAAAGAATGAATCGTCCCTACACAATAGAAGAATACAAAAAGCTGGTGAAAAAGATTCGCCAAGCTTTTGAGCAGAAAATAGCCATTTCCACTGATGTTATTGTCGGCTTTCCCGGAGAAACAAAAAAGCAATTTGCCGATACTTGTCGCTTATTCAAAGAGATCAAATTTGATATGGCCTATATCAACCGCTATTCCGCCCGCTCCCAAACCGCAGCGGTTAAAATGAAAGACACCGTTTCCCCTATTGAAAAGAAAAAACGGGAAGAGACGCTAAACGATATTTTAAAAATCAGTGCTTTGGAGAAAAACAAAAAGTTTATCAATAAAGAAGTTGAAGTATTGGTGCAGGATAATATTAAAGGTTTTTCCATCGGCAAAACCAGCCATTTTAAAACAATTAAGTTTCCGGGGAAAAAAGGTCAGATAGGAACTTTTGTCAAAGTGAAAGTTTTGGACGCTACCCCTTGGGGATTAAAAGGAGAGTTGATAAAAAAAGAACTCTGATCTTGTCAGAGCCTTGCATGTTTATTTTAATACTTTTAGGCAATTTTCAACCAGCTCAATTGCCATATCATATTTTTGATATTCAATTGGCTTCTTTCTTTTTTTCGCTTCCAGTTCTTCTCTGAGAGAAATTAGAGCTTCTTTGATATTCTCTCCACGATTCGAAATTTCTTTTATTTTCTTTATTACCTTTAGCTGATAATCCAAACGGATTATAAAATCTGTTACTTTCAATTTATTGCCTATCGTTTTGTTATCTGTCATTTTACCACCACTTTCTTTATTCAAGAGTATTTGTTAATTTGCATTCTTGATGTTTTAAGTATACTATAAATTAAGAATATGTCAAGATTAAAACCAAAACTAATAATTATTTTAGGGCCAACAGCTTCCGGTAAAACCGACTTAGCCATTAAATTGGCTAAGCGGTTTAAGGGTGAGATTGTTTCGGCTGATTCCCGCCAAATATACCAAGAAATGGATATTGGCACGGCCAAGCCGACAAAAAAACAATTAAGCCAAATCCCCCATCATCTAATAGATATTATTAAACCAAGTAAAGCTTTTAATGCGGCTGTTTATAAGAAAATGGCGGTTAAGGCGGTTAAAGATATTCAAAAGCGGGGTAAGACTCCTTTCTTGGTCGGAGGGACCGGCCTTTATATCCAGGCGATCGTTGACAATCTTTCTTTTTTGCAGGTTCCGGCCAGAAAGAGATTAAGGAATAATCTGGAAAAGGAAACAACTAAAAAACTTTTTGCTATTTATAAGAAGCTGGATCCGGAAGGAGCTAAGCTGATAGACAAAGAAAACAGAAGAAGATTGATCAGGGCCATAGAAGTCTGCCTGGTTACCAAGAAGCCGTACTGGGAGCAAAGAAAACAAGGCAGTCCCCTGTTTGAGACTTTACAGATTGGAATAAATTTATCTCAAGAAACACTGAAGAAGAACAACGAAGCCAGAGTGAAAAAGATGTTAAGATTGGGCTTAATCAAAGAAGTATCTAGTTTAGCGAAAAATTACGGCTGGGAAATTCCCACCATGCAAACTATTGGCTATCAGGAGTGGCTTCCTTACTTCAAGAAGAAGGCAAGTAAACAGGAAGTTATTGCCGAAATCAAAACACATACCTTGCAGTTTGCCAAAAGGCAAATAACTTGGTTTAAAAGAGACGAAAGAATTATTTGGAATAAAGACTATCAGACAATAAAAGCATTAATAAAAGAATTCTTATAAAAAAAGGTCCTAAAGGGACCTTTGTATTTTTTGGAGTTGAACTTGGGCTGCTGGAGTGACAGTTACTTTAAGATTAGCCCTGTCTGCCTTTATTCCTTTTATACCCGCTCTTTTAAATTCTCTTACGATTTGTTTTGGGATATCTCCTCCTCTAACATTTCTTAGATGTCTATTCTTATTAAATTCAACAATTCCTTTTTTTGCCAGAGTTGATATAATTGCTCCGTCTTTCTCCATTTGAATGATTCTGTTGTTTATCTTTGTGTTGTCTTTTTTGATTTGTTCTTTATTTTTTAAAGACTTATTTTTTGTTCTGGTTTTCTTTTTTTTCGGCGGAAGATTCATTTTTTTAAGAAAGGCGTTTCCCGACATTGGCTTTATCTCTATTGTTATTTCTCTTTTTTGTATTTCCGGTTGCGTTTGTTTTTCCTTTGGTTGCTTCCTTTTTTTAACCCCTTGCTTTAATGGCGTCTTCTTTTCTTCTCCGAAAAAGAATTTTTTGACTTCTTGCATTAAAACTTTTATTGCTAAACCCATCTTCTCATCTCCTCCTTTATTTAATTTTTAAACATCTATGGTATAATTATAACCGTGATTATAATTAAGAGCAAACAAATATGAATAACACAACCAATAATCTGGAAGAAGTCGGCGAAACAGGTTTTTCTTTCCGGGCGGTAATCATTGCTGTGGCCCTAACCTTATTTCTGCTTACCACCTCTTCCTATATCACCTTGAAGCTGGGAGCCTTGCCCTGGCCGATTATTTTTTCCGCCATAATTGCCGGAGCAATCTTGAATTTTATCGGGCAATTCAGCCGGAGGACCAATGTTCATGAAATAAACGTGGCCCAGGCCGGAGGAACTGTCGGAGGCTTAATGGCTGCCGGCATTACTTTTACTATTCCCGGCATTCTCTATCTCCAGCAAAAAGGCATTGCTGTTTCCAGTATAGACATCTTCTCTTTAATTCTAGTCTGTTTGGCCGCGGGTATTTTAGGAATACTGCTTTCAGTTCCCATAAAAAGAGTTCTAATAGATGAAGAGAATTTACCCTACCCTTCCGGCGCCGCCGGAGCGGAAGTGGTGAAAGCGGAGGTTTCCGGAGGCAGGAACGCTTTCATAATAATATTTGCCATTTTGCTTATCGGTTTGTTTGTTATTTTAAGGGAAATGTATTTTCCGGGCGGCTGGCTGCTTTTTTCCGCGGCCGGACTGACCTTGCTTTTATACCCCATGCCCTTGGCAGTGGGAGTCGGCTATATTTTAGGCAAGAAAGCCAGTTTTAATTGGTTCTTGGGAGCGGTTGTCGGCTGGGCGATGATTATTCCCTATTTAGTGAATTCCGGCTGGGAGCAAGGCAATGCCGCCAGCTTGGTGCAGAATTTGGGAATGGGCCTGGTTTTGGGTTCCGGCATCGGTTTTTTCATTGCCACTATTATTCCCAAAGCCAGAAAGCTCTTTGCTCCTTTGTTTGATTTTCATGGAGTCTGGTATACCAGATTTACTATTCCAGCCAGCCTTTTCGCTTTATTGATCCTTTACGCTGTCGGCGTTCCTTTATTGGCGGCAGTCTTAACGATATTGGGAGTTTGGATCATGGCGACCGTGGCCGCCCGAATGACCGGAGAAACTGATATTGACCCCTTGGAGCAATTCGGCATCATAGTCGGCTTGGCCGTCTTGGGCCTTTACGCGCTCTTGCGCTTGGAAATAGGCTATCTGCCGGCTTTTATTATTGTCTGCTTTGTTTCCGTTGCCTGCGCCTTGGCCGGCGATATCGGGCATGACTATAAGTCGGCTAAGATCATCGGCACTAAAGCAAAAGATATAGTGAAAGTTGATCTGATAGCTGTTATTTGCGCTGGTATTGCCGGCCCTTTTGTTTTGGAAATAATTCAGAAAGGTTATGGTAGCGTTATGTTCACCGAACTAATGCCCGCTCCCCAAGCTCAACTGGTGGCTAATTCCATTTTCGGGTTTGCCTATCCCCAGGCGTTTTTTCTGGGCTTGGCTTTTGCTTTTCTCGTGGTGCTGGGCCAGAAAATATTCAAGAAGGGGTTGTTTATTCTGCCCATGGTTGCCGGCATTGGTTTGTTTTTGGGATTAACCCTGGGAATGCTTTTGGCTGTCGGAGGAATAATCAAGTACTTGATTGACAGGAAATTTTCCTTTCTTTGTTATTCCGGAATGCTGGTGGCCGCCGGCATAATCGGCGGCGAAGGAGTAGCCGGCTTTAGTTTGGCTGCTTTCTACGTGGCGGGAATAAACGCGGCTCCTTATCTGGGAATCGCTTTTGTTTTGCTTCTTTTGATAACAATGCATTTAAGATTGACCAGACGAAATGAAAATAATAGGAATAGATAGCGGCGGAACCAATACTCAAGCGGTTTTGTTTTCCCCCGCCAAAACAGAATATTTATTTTCCTTAAAAAACTCTGAAGCTTTTCAATTGATTAAAGAAAGAGCCTTAGAATTTTCTTCCTATCCCATTGCCCTTACCGGAGGAGAGGCCAGGAAGATAAAAAAACTGTTTCCTCAAGCAGAAATTGTCAGCGAGATAAGCTCAATAGGCATTGGCGGAGCGCTTTTAACTAATAAAAAGAAAGCCCTGATCGTTAATATCGGGACTGGCACGGCCATGGTTTCTATTGAAAAGAACAAGACAGCTCATTTGGGGGGAACGGGCTTGGGAGGAGGAACTTTGGGCGGTTTCAGCCAGCTGATTTTTAAGAGCAGAGAGCTTGATAAATTGGAAAAACTGGCTCAAACAGGCAAAAGAGAAAAAGTTGATTTAACGGTCAAAGACATAATCGGTTCCGGAATCGGCAGAGTTCCGGCCAGCGCTACTGCCAGCGACTTAGGCAAACTAGCTTCAAATAATCAAAAGGATTTGGCCGCCGGACTGTTTAATATGCTGGCCGAATCAATAGCAACTTTAGCCTTTTTTGCCGCCCAGAATTATAGGCTGGAAAAAGATATTGTTTTTTGCGGCAAGGTGGCTCAAAACAAAGTAATAAAAAAGAGGCTTCAGGAAACAGTAAAAATGTGGGGAGGAAAAGCGATAATTCCTTTCCGAGCGGAATATGCCTGCGCCATCGGAGCGGCAAAACAGCGCTGATTAAGCGCTGTTTTTTTCTAGAGTTTCCCTTAATATCTTTCCCACAATATCGGGAGCCGCTTTGCCTTTAGATAAAGCCATAACCTGGCCGGTTAAAAACTTGAGAGCGTTTTCTTTTCCGGCTTGAAAATCTGCTACGGCTTTCGGGTTTTCATTTATAACAGTTTTAATGATTCCCTCTATCTCGGATTCGTCGGTCACTTGGACTAATTCTTTTTCTTTGATTATATGGGAAGGGTCGGCTCCGGTCTTAAACATTTCCGGCAGCAAAACCTTGGCTATTTTGCTGGATATTTTCCCTTCATAGATTAAAGTGATAAATTCGGCAAAGTTTTCCGGGGAAATAAGGAGCTCGTCGGCTCTAAGAGAAGAATTCTTAATCAGGTTCTGCAAGTCGCTTAACATATAGTTTGAACAGAGCCGGAATAATTTTAAGCGGTCTTCAGTGTCAATTTCACTTTTCATTTCTTCCAAGTTTATCCAGTTAAGCAGTTCTGAGGCAACTTTTTCAAAGTATTCCCCCAGTTCCTTGTTATCCACCATAATTTCCGCTTCTTTGTTCGGCAGATTATATTCCAGCAGGAAGCGGCGGTGTCTTTCCTGGGGAAGTTCGGGAATTTCAGCGCGAATTTTATCTATTTCTTCTTTGTTAAAGCGCAAAGCCGGCAAATCCGGTTCCGGAAAATAGCGGTAATCATGGCTTTCTTCTTTAACCCTTTGCGAAGCTGTTATTTTCTTGTCATCCACCCAGCCGCGGGTTTCTTGGACCACTTTTTCTCCCGCTTCCAGAAGATTAGTCTGTCTTTTGATTTCGTAGGCTATTGAACCTTCAACGGCTCGAAAGGAATTTAAGTTTTTGATCTCCACCTTGGTTCCCAGGGGCTCACCTTCTTTATGTAAGCTGATATTGACCTCAACTCTCATTTGCCCTTTTTCCATATCAGCGTTGGAAATATCAAGGTATCTGAGCATGAGCTGCAATTCTTTGGCGAACTTCTGCGCTTGCTTGGCAGAGTCTATATCCGGTTCGGTAACCAGTTCCATCAAAGGAATGCCGGCGCGGTTGCAGTCAACCAAAGAATAGTCCGTCCCCTTGGTATGGATCAGCCGGCCGGTGTCTTCTTCCATATGCACTCTGTTGATTCTTATTCTTTTTTCCAAATCTTTTTTCGGGTCGCTTTCTTTCTTGCCGAAAATCTCCAAGTAGCCGTCTTTGCATAAAGGCAAGTCAAACTGCGATACTTGATATCCTTTGGGCAGGTCGGGATAAAAATAATGCTTGCGGTCAAATTTGGAATGTTCCGGAATTTGGCAGTTCAAAGCCAAGCCTATCTTTATTAGTTTATGAATAGCTTCTTTGTTTATCACCGGCAAAGTTCCGGGATGGCCCAGACAAATCGGGCAAACATTAACATTGGGCTGCTGCTCCTCAAAATTATTCGGGCAGGAGCAAAACATCTTGCTCTTGGTTTTTAGCTCAACATGTATTTCTAAACCAATCGTCGGTTTGTACATAATCTTATTTTTTAATTTCTTTGATAATTTTTATTCCGGAACTGGTGCCGATTATATCAGCGCCGGCTTTGACCATCATTCTGGCGTCAGCTAAAGTTGCAACCTTTCCCGCAGCCTTGATCAATAATCCCGGAGCCGCTTTTCTCATTAATTTTAAATGATGGGCTTTTTCTTCCAGCTCCCGATGCTCCAAAGGGTCTTTGAAGGTGGCTGTTTTTACGCAAATAGCCTTGGCTTTTTTAACAATTTCTGAAGCTTTGGTGATTTCTTGGTCAGTTAAGAATCCGCTGCCAATGATCACTTTAGTGGGCAGGATCTTACAGACTTTCTTTAAGTCTTTTAGAATCCGGCCGTATCTTTCGTATTTTAAATCAACAATGTTCATGACGATATCCAGTTCGCTCGCTCCTTCTTTTTTAGCCTTTTGGCAGGCCTTTATTCTTTCGCGTGTAGAGCTTAGGCCCATGGGCGGATCGATCAAGACTACGATTTTAACATCACTGTTCGCTAATTCTTTTTTAGCCATCTTAACCCAGTTGGGATTAATACAGACGCTGCGGAAACCGTATTTTACGGCTTCGGCGCAGGTTTTTTTAATCTCTTTGGCAGTGGCCTTGGGTTCTATATTAGTATGGTCAATGATTGCGGCGATGTTCATAATTTTTTTATTTATAATTTTAATTATATCAGCGGAGATCTTTTTTATTGATTGTTCTCCGTCGAGAATATAGGTATTTTTAAATCTTTGGGAAAGAATGGCGTAGTTCTGCCAAACCCGCGCCATTTTTTTCTCTTTTTCAAAAATTCTCTTTTCAGTCCCCC
The DNA here is from genome assembly GCA_030594935.1 of bacterium. Taxonomy (GTDB): domain Bacteria; phylum Patescibacteriota; class Minisyncoccia; order Minisyncoccales; family JAGLPU01; genus JAGLPU01. The sequence continues at coordinate 897 of JAUVEE010000017.1, read as the reverse complement.
GGCAGGAGATTCTTTCCAAACAAGTTTTAGGCTTTGCCTTTAAGAAAAAAACCAAATCCGGCAGCAAGAACTTATTATTTAATTTTATCAGCCAATCCATGTTTAAATCAAGTCCCCCGAAAGCAAAGGTGGAGAAGAAATAGCGGTCCGAGATTACTGTTTTTCCTTTTTTCAAAGCCGGGATTACCAAGTTTTTCAAATGAGCTTTTCGGTCTTGAGTAAAAAGCTTTTGCAGCCCGCCCGGAGAAGCTGAACATTTCTTAGTTAAAATGTCTCTGGCTTTCCTGCCGGCCGTAGAATTGAGAGTCGGCTCTTTGGTTGTTATCACCTCCATTTCCCTCTTTGTGAGAAAATCTTTCAGCAGTTTGGTCTGAGTGGTTTTTCCGCAGCCATTCAGGCCTTCAATCACTATGAATTTTCCCGGATAAAAATTGTCCTCCATTATTAAATACTATCACATTGGGGGAAAATTAAAAACAGTATCTTATCTTTTGGAAGTTTCTCCGAAACCAAGTTACTTTTTTTCTCATTTTATCAGGATCTTTTTTGTCCAAGAGAGTTTCTTTGATTAGTTGGGCAATCTGCTTCATTTCGTTTTCTTTCATTCCGTAGCGGGTCATTTCCTGCGTTCCGACGCGAATGCCGCTGGGATCGCTTGGATTAGCCCCGTCCCAAGGGAGGATATTTTTATTGATAATGATATTTACGTTTTCCAGTTCCTTGGCCACCGCGGCTCCGCCTCCTAATTCTCTGACATCAAAAACCACTTGATGGCTGGCAGTAAATCCTTTTTCTTTGCCTAGAACATCAAAGCCAAAGTTATCCAGCTCCTGAGCCAGTTTCTGAGCGTTTTTAATGGTTTGGCCGGCATATTCCTGTCCGAATTTTTTCATTTCC
>JAUVEE010000066.1 GCA_030594935.1 bacterium | reverse complement strand
TCAATCGCGCTGGTCAATTCCAAAAACCGGTCAGCTAAAGTTGATTTGCCGTGGTCAATATGACTGATAATGCTAAAATTTCTAATCTCCATAAGTGTTATCTTTCTATCATTTTTTGCGCAAAAAAGAAATGAGCATCCTGAAAATGCTCATATTTTGGTTTTTTCAACTTTTTTCTGTTTTTTTTATTTGTCAATAAACCGGCTTCTGAATTCTCTGAAAATTGAAGCTTGAGCTGTTGCTAACTCAGAAGACTTTAATAAGAAAGAAACAAAAAGATAAATTAGAATTCCCAGTGTTCCGGCAATGCCTGCTTGCAGAAATATTCCCCAAAAAGTTCTGGTGTCTAAAAAGCCGGCCGAGATGTAAAGGGAGGCGTAAGCAACCGGAACCATAAAAACAGCAGCGATAATTATGTTGCAAGATGAATTAATGATTTGCTTAAGGCCAAAATCGCCAATCCTCTTATAAAGAAAGATAAGCAGAAGAATAAACTGGCAAAGCATAATGATGGTAAAAGACAAAGGCAGTCCGACCACCGCAATTTCAGTGATTCCTTCCAATTTTAAAATGCCCCTGACAAAATCGCTGAACCAGTTGGAAAAACTTAATAAGGAGACAAAAACAAGGGACAAAACAATGTTCAAAAATATTGTGGCCACGGCAATAACGGTGGGAGTTTTAGTGTCCTGCAGGCTGAAAAACACCCGTAAAATAACAGGTATTAAAGCCTGGGCAAAGATGCCCAAGCAGTATATTCCCAAACAAGCCGCGGTTAATCTTGTGGCCAGCCAGCCAAACTCGCCGGTTCCCAATACTGTCCTGATAAACTGGGCTCTTAAGATAAACATTAACAAGCTGATGGGAACCACCCAGAAAAGAATCTGGCGGAAAATAGAAGAAAAGCTGGTGATAAAATTTTGTTTTTGCTGGCTGGCCCAGGCTTTGGAAAGCAAAGGGAAAGAAGCAGTGGCAAAAGAAAGGCCGATCAGCCCGACCGGAAGATAGCGCAAATTATTGGCAAAATTAAAAACGCTTAATGAGCCGGCAGCCAAAGTAGAAGCAATTACGGTAATAACAATAAAATTTATCTGATTGGCGGCCGCGGCAATAGTGCGGGGAATGGCTAGGAATAACATTCTTTTAAGGGCGAAGTATTTAAAGTCAAAAAGAAACTGATAGCGAAACCCGCAGCTTATGGCCGAAGGTATTTGAATAAGCAGATGACAAAAAGCTCCCAAGACCACTCCCAAGCTCACTCCCAAGATTCCCCATTTAGGGGCCAGAACTAAGATGCCGAAAATAATGCCCAAATTGTATGAAATCGGAGCTAAGGAATAGGCTAAAAAGCGGTTAAAGTAATGCAATACTCCGGAAAAAATAGAAGACAGCCCTAAAAACAAGGGACTTAGAAACATTATCCGCGTCAAAGTAACCACCATAGCCTTGTTCTCCGGACTAAAACCAGTAACTAAATATTCAACCAGCTGAGGAGTAAAAATAAAAAAAACTAAAGAAGTAAGAATAAGCAGAAAGGAAAAAACATTGAGAATATAATTCGTCATGCGCCAGCTTTCTTCCTTGTCCTTTAAATAATATTCAGAAAACAAGGGCAGAAAACAAACCACAATGCTGCCGGTAAATAAAACATTATAAATCAAATCAGGAATTTGAAAAGAAGCAAAATAAATATCAAGGTCTGTTCCCGCTCCAAAACGGCCGGCTAACAGCCTGTCCCTAACCAATCCCAAAATACGACTAATCAAAGTCGCTACCGCCAGAATTATAGCCGAAGCGGCAATAGTCTTAGTTTGAGAATTTAAAAATCGCTTTATCATTTATATTTATCTTAATCTAAATTGCAAAATTTGACAAAAATTAACTAAAGATATAAAATAAGATTGTTTTAGCAGGTTGGGTGATTGCCCCGTTTTGCGGGGAGGAAAGTCCGGACACCCCCTTAGATAAGGGAAGTAGGTAGTCGTTAATTGCGACCGAGAGTAATCTTAGGGAAAGTGCCACAGAGACTAAACAGCCAATCAAGTCAAGTTTCGCCCTAAAGGCAAAACCGATATTTGAGGCTAAGGTGAAAAGTAAGAAGGTAAAATTTCTTTCGTCAGACGGCAACGTTTTGACGTGGTAAACCCTATCTGGTGCAAGAGCTTATGCTCGCTTAGATAGATAATCGCTAATCTTTCTGCAAAGGAAGATACAAAATTCGGCTTATAGACCTGCTAAAACTTCCCCCGCTTCGGCGGGGGTTTTGTTTAGAATAAGCTTTGCGCGCTGCCTTCGTTGTCCAGGGCTTCATTCACCAGCTTGTCCGCCTCTTTATTCTTTTCTCGGGGAATATGAGTGAATTCTACTTTCTGAAAATCAATTTTCAGATTCCAAATTTCCAGAAACAAAGGCTGGATTTTTTCATCCAAAATCTTATACTTCCCGCTTAACTGTTTTACTAAAAGCTCTGAGTCCGAGCGCATTTCTATTTCAGAGCTTTGGGCAGCAGACTTTCCGAACAAAGCTTTGAATTTTTTCAAGGCAAATACCACTGCCTGATACTCTGCTTGGTTGTTAGTGGCTTTGCCCAGACATTGAGAATATCTTTTAAGAATTTCTTCTTGAGAATTGCAAAAAACAACTCCGGTGGCTGAAGGTCCGGGATTCCCCCGCGAGCCTCCATCAGTGTAAATAATAAATTTCTTCATAAG
>JAUVEE010000060.1 GCA_030594935.1 bacterium | reverse complement strand
GATGGAAGAACCAGCCACCTCCTTTATCAACAAGAAATTTATGTCCACAGTCATTGCAGGTTGCTGAATATCTTTTTCCCATGTGGATTACCTAATACTCTTTTCGTAGTATATACAAAACAAACCTTGCACGACTTTTTGCCGTATATAGCGCTGATTGCTTTTTCCATCGTTCATCACAATCACCCATTTTTATATATTTAAAGGAACTGCTTTTCCTTCCCTTAAGCTACAAATTGATTATAGATTAAGGGAAAGAAAAGTGGCAAAAACATTTACTGCCGCCACTTGTAAAAAAGAAAAGGAATTTATTCGCTAGGTAGACAAAGAGTCTTTTGCCAGCAGCTTATCTCTATAATTGCGCAGCGCTTCTTCTTGTTCTTTTAGCGCCTCTTTTTTCTTTTCTAGCGACCTTCCTTGTTCTTTTAATTTCTCTTTTTTCTTTTCTAGCGCTTCTTCTTGTTCTTCCAGCGCTTTCTTTTGCTTTTCTAGCGCTTCTTCTTGCTCTTCCAGCGCTTTCTTTTCCTTTGCTAATATTCCTTCATCCATTACAATCCTCTCCTTTTCTTATTAGTCCGAATGAACTGTTCTTTATTATACTCACAAACAAAAATTTGTCAAAACTTTGACAAATTCTTCTATTGCAAATATATATTTTCCTTATTTCTTTATCTCGGTGATTTCCACTTCGGTGAAAAACTGGCGGTGTCCCCTTTTTTTCTTGTATCTTTTTTTGGGCTTGTATTTGAAAACAATCACTTTTTTGCCTTTTCCCTGAGTCAGCACCTTTCCTTTGACTTTAGCGGTTTTGATTACCGGATCGCCGATTTCTATTTTATCGTTCTCTTCCACTAACAAAACCTCTTCAAAGGTTACTTCTTTTCCTTCTTCAACCTCCAGCTTCTCTATTTTTATTTTTTTTCCGGGAGAAACAATGTATTGTTTGCCGCCGGTTTTTATTACTGCTAACATAATTTTATTCTGGTTTCTCTATTTGCAAGGGCTCAATTGTTTTTTCGCTTTCGGTAAGCTTAACTATGTCCTTGTCTATTTTATTGAATTCTTTAGATGTCTGGTTATAGGCATTGACCGTGGCGCTTAAATTGCTTCCCAGCTTCTGCAAGTATGTATTATAGCTTAATAGATGTTTTTGTAAAGACTCCACTTGCTTTTTTATCTCTTTGGCCGATTCTTCGATCTGCAAAGCCTTTAATCCCTGCAATACCGTCTGCAAGTAAGCGTAGAACGAGGTCGGCGAAACTATTATCACATGCTTTTCTTTAAAGGCGTATTCTATCAGATCAACGGTATTGCTTTTTATTCCGCCCACTTGGTTGATCAGCAAATCGTAATAAACTCCTTCGGAAGGAATAAACATAAAGGCAAAATCCATGGTGCCTTCTTCCGGCCGGATGTATTTGGCTGTTTCTTCAATCCTGGTTTTTAAATCCTGCTTAAAGACTTTTTCCAATTCCAGTTTTCTGTTCGGTTCTTTCTCTTCCAGTATTTTATTATAGTTTTCCAAAGAAAACTTGGAATCAACGGGAATAATCTTGTCTTTGACGAAAATAGCGGCGTCCACGATTTCTCCGTTCTTGAACTGGTACTGGGATTTGTACTGGCTGGGCTGAAAAATATTCTTTAACAGGGTTTCCAGGAAATATTCTCCCAAAATTCCCCTTTGCTTGGGATTAGCCAGAATATCCGTCAGTTTTCCCAGCTGATCCTTTACGCCCAAAACATTCTGATTGTCAGAATGGATCTTTTCCAGATTAACGGTCACCTCCCTTATTATCTTACCGCTTTCTTTCAATTGGTTTTCCAGCGATTCCCTGTTTTTTTCTCCTGAATTCCTTATCTCTTCCTGAAGTCCTTTCAAATCCTGTTTGATCAGACCCAGAGCGGCATCTTCTTTCAGTCCGCTAACCTCTTTTTTAACCAAATAAATCACTCCGGCTGAGATGGAAAGGATTATGAGAATGAGAAAAAGATCGTCCATTATGTAAAAATGTTAGCATTTTTATTGTTTTTTTACAACAGCAGTTCGCCGGCCAGGAAAAGAAAGTAGATCAGCAATAAAACAACGGCTTCTTTTCTGGTGATTCTTTTTCCGGTTCTGATAAAAAGATAAAAGAATATCACGGCTATTACCAAGAAGAATCGGCCGATGAGAAAAGGAGAAAAGTCTGTGATCCTAATAGGGCAAATTAAAGCCACGATTCCCAAAACAAGCGTGGCTGACATAATAACAGAGCCCATTAAATCTCCCAGAATCATCCAGGTTCTGCCTCTTCTGGCTGAAGCTATGGCGAAGTAGGCTTCGGGCAAGGCGTTTCCCACAGAGATGATAAGAATTCCAATCAAAGCTATGGGCAGGTTTAAATCAGCGGCAAATAAGGTGGCGAATCTGACGATTCCTTCGGAGGCGAACAAAAGGATGGCAATACCCAAAGCTATTTTTCCCAAATCCAATAAAAAGCCTTTGAATTCTCTTACCAGGGAAACGCCTTCTTCTTGCTCATAGGTTTTTTTGAATCTTTCCCTTTTTCCGAAGATCCAGATGATATAGAAAACAAAAGCAAGGATTAAAAGAAATCCGTCTCCCCTGTCCAGGGTTCCGTCCCAAATTAGAATTAAGGGCATCACAGCCACAGCCAGAGTAAAAAGCGCGGAAGTTTGGATCATCCTGCTTTTGGCTGGCAGTTCTTTGGCTATTAAAGTCGCCAAGCCCAGTATTATTGTCAGATCAAATAAATTTCCGCCGACAATATCGCCGAAAGAGAGTTCCGGAATTTTGTGTATCGCCGAAGAAATCCCGATAAACAGATTGGGAGCCGTGCCCACAAAAGCCATGATGAAAAAGGCAACCACGAATTCCCGCCAGCCCAAATAGCGGGCTATCCTTATCAAGGATTCAACTATCCAGCTGCTGGCCCAGAACAGCACCAGACAGAAGAATATTAAGGCTGCGATAGAGGTTATAATCATATTAAGAATTAAGCTAA
>JAUVEE010000035.1 GCA_030594935.1 bacterium | reverse complement strand
AGTAATGGGATAATATTAAATTATAAGATAAATATATGCCAAAAATTATTCAAATCATAGGACCGGTAATTGATGTAGAATTTGAGTCTGAAGACTTGGCTCCAATTACAGAAGCTCTGGTAGTGGAAAGGAGCGGTTTGGTGCTGGAAGTTGAACAGCATATCGGAGAAAGAAAAGTCCGCTGTTTGGCCATGGGCATTACTGAAAAATTAAAAAGAGGAGATAAAGTCACCAGAACACTTGCTCCGATCAAAGTTCCGGTAGGAGAAGAAGTGCTGGGACGGGTTTTAAATGTTTTAGGCAAGCCAGTGGACGGAGGAGAGGAAATCAAAACCCAAAAAACAGCTTCTATCCATGGCAAGCCTCCAACCTTGGAAAAACAGAAGACTGAAATTGAAATCTTGGAAACCGGGATTAAAGCTCTTGATTTATTGACTCCTATCCCCAAAGGAGGCAAGATTGGCCTTTTCGGCGGAGCCGGAGTAGGCAAGACGGTTTTAATCCAGGAGCTAATAAGAAATATTGCCAAGATCCATAAAGGAATTTCTGTTTTTGTCGGCATTGGAGAAAGGTCAAGAGAGGGAAGCGATATTTTGCTTGAAATGGAAAATTCAGGAGTAATTAAAAACACTGCTTTAATATTCGGGCAAATGAACGAACCTTCCGGAGTAAGATTCAGAGTGGGATTTACCGGTCTGACCGTGGCTGAATATTTTCGGGACGAGAAAAAACAAGACACTTTGCTTTTTATGGATAACATTTTCCGTTTTGTTCAGGCTGGTTCCGAGGTTTCAGCCTTATTAGGCAGGATTCCTTCCCAAACGGGGTATCAGCCGACCTTGTTTTCTGAAATGGGTTCTTTACAGGAAAGAATCACCTCCACTGAGGATGGTTCCATCACTTCTATCCAAGCGATTTATGTGCCGGCGGATGACTTGACTGACCCGGCAGTAGTGGCCACTTTTTCTCATCTGGACGGAACTATTGTTTTATCAAGGCAGATTGCTGATTTGGGAATTTATCCGGCCATTGATCCTTTAGAGGGTTATTCCAATATTCTAGACCCTAAGATTGTGGGAGAAGAACATTATCAAGTGGCCAATGAAGTGACTAAAATTTTAAAGAGATATAAAGAGCTGCAGGATATTATTTCTATTTTAGGAATGGAAGAATTGTCTGAAGACGATAAGGCCACTGTTGCCCGGGCCAGAAAGATTCAAAGATTTCTTTCCCAGCCATTTTATGTGGCGGAAATATTTACCGGCAAACCGGGAAAATACGTATCCTTGAAAGACACTATCGGCGGGTTTAAAAAGATAATTTCCGGAGAAATGGACGAAAAGAAAGAAGAAGACTTTTACATGAAGGGAAACATTGAAGAAGTATAAACTTATGAAAGCTAATATCATCGCCGAAAATAGGATAATTTATCAGGGAGAAGTTTCTTCAATAACTCTGCCTGGCGTAAAGGGAGAGCTTACTATTCTGTCCAATCATTTGCCTTTGATAACTTCCTTAGTAAAAGGTAGAATAAAGCTAAAGGAACCAAGCGGCAAAGAGCTTTTTTTTGAAATCGAAAAAGGGCTGCTGGAAGTCCAACCTGACGAAGTAAACGCTTTGGTTTCCTGTAAACTAATTTAAATTATGAAAACTTATCTTGGTATTGATGTTGGTTCTGTTTCCACTAATCTGGTTCTAATTGATGAAAATAACCAGGTTTTATTTTCCCTGTATATCCGCACAGAAGGCGATCCTATCGGAGCGGTAAAAAAGGGTCTCAGACTGCTCCAGGAAAAAATGCCAGAGGAGGCGGAAATCAGTGGAGTGGGAACGACGGGTTCAGCCCGCCATTTATCCGGAGTAGTTGCTGGAGCGGATTTAGTCAAGAATGAAATTACCACTCATGCCAGAGCAGCCACTTTTTTGGTGCCGGAGGCGCGGACGGTATTGGAAATCGGCGGACAAGATTCTAAAATTATAATTCTGGAAAACGGCGTGGCCGTTGATTTCGCCATGAATTTGATCTGCGCAGCCGGGACCGGAGCTTTTCTCGACGCTCAGGCCTTTCGCTTGAAAATTCCGATTGAAGAGTTCGGGGAGCTCGCTTTAAAATCAAAAAATCCCACTAATATAGGGTCAAGGTGTACGGTGTTTGCCGAATCAGATATGATTCACAAGCAGCAGATTGGCCATAAGACTGAAGACATTGTGGCCGGACTTTGCCAGGGGATGGCTCGCAATTTTTTAAATAATGTGGGCAAGGGGAAAAATGTTCAGCCAACTATTATTTTCCAAGGAGGCGTTTCCGAGAATGTGGGCATGAAAAAGGCGTTTGAGGACGCCTTGGAGCAAGAAATAATTATTCCTAAATATAATACGGTTATGGGAGCTTTCGGCGTCGCTTTATTAGTGAAGCAGCAGGCGCCGGAAAAAACCAAGTTTTCCGGATTTGGAATTATTGACAAGGAGATAAAATGCACTTCTTTCCAATGCAAAGGCTGTCCCAACCAGTGCGAGGTGATTGAAGCCAGAATTGAAGACAAAGTGGTTGCCCGCTGGGGAGACCGTTGCGGAAAATGGTCAAATATGGCTATATAAAGTATGGACGCTTTATTCATTGGCAGATTCCAACCTTTTCATAAGGGTCATTTAGCATCAATAAAATGGATTGCCAAAAAGGCAGATAGGATTTTTTTGGTAATCGGCAGCTCTCAAGAATCAGGCACTCGGGATAATCCTTTTTCTTTTTCTGAAAGAAAAGAAATGCTGAAAAAATCTTTAGCCGGCCTTAAAAATTGCCGGATTTACGGAATGCCCGATGTTTTTGACAATTTTTTATGGGCTAAGACAATTTTGAAAATAACTAAACTCAACCCGGCCAAGACAACAGTTTTTACCGGCAATCTTTGGACTAAAGAATGCTTTGACGCTGTCAAAATAAAAGTGTGTCTTCATCCTTTGTTTTTTAATGAACTGGCTGCCACCCAAATAAGGGAGAAAATAAGGAGAGGGAAAGAATGGAAAAGTTTAGTGCCGCCACAGACGCGGCTGTTTTTGCGAACAATAAACGGTGAAGAGAGGATCAAGTTATCGGGCGCGTCTTTAGAAAAGAGAATAGTTTCTTTTATTGAAGAAAAAGCGCCAGGGGGAGTTGTGGGCATTTCCGGAGGGATTGATTCTGCTTTAACCGCTTATCTGGCGCGCAAAGCTTTGGGAACTAAAACCAGCTTTCTTTATCTTCCCATTGCTGTCGGCAAGACTCCGAAGAATATTCTATTGTTGGAAAAGAAATTAGGAGCAAAGATAAAAACAATATCACTGGCAAAAATATATCAGAGTTCTCTGCGGGCTTTGCCTAAGGCCGATAAAATGACTCAAGGAAATTTGCAGTCCCGTTTGCGCATGGCAGTTCTTTATTATTTTGCCAATCTGCATAATTTCCTGGTGATAGGCACCACCAATAAATCGGAAATGGAAATCGGCTACTTTACCAAATATGGAGACGGGGGAGTGGATATTGAGCCCATTGCTGATTTATATAAGACAGAGGTGATAAAGCTGGCTGAGGAAGCCGGATTGCCAAAAGAAATAATCCAGGCTGTTCCCACTGCCGGGCTTTGGGCCGGGCAAAGCGACGAAGAAGAAATAGGACTTTCTTATCAAACCCTGGACATGGTGCTTAAGCTTTTTTCTCAAGGATTAAAAGAAAAAGAAATCGCTGTTTTAACTAATATTTCCCTAAAGAGAATTGTGGCTATTAGAAAAAGAAAACGAGCAAATCTTCATAAAATGTCTTTGCCTGTTATTTGTAGCCTTAAGAATTGAGCAAAATATGTTAATTGACACTCATTCCCATTTGAATTTTAACGGGTTTAAAGATGACGCCCATCAAGTTATTGGGCGCTGTTTGGCTGAAGATATTTGGCTCATTAATATCGGGACAAACCTTGTTACTTCTCAAAAAGCAGTGGAGCTGGCCACAAAATATAATCAAGGAGTTTATGCTGCTGTCGGCTTGCATCCGATAAGCCTGGATACCGGTTTGGTAAAGATAAAGGCGGAAGAAGATGATTTTCTGGAAAAGGAGTTTGCTTATGAAAAGTATAAGGAGCTGGCTCAGGACTCCAAGGTAGTGGCTTTAGGGGAGATAGGGCTTGATTATTGGTATAAACCGAAAGCTAAAAGCAAGCGGCCGGAGTTTAAAAAAAGGCAAAAAGATTTATTTGTTCAGCAATTGAATTTGGCAGAAGAGCTAAGTCTTCCGGTAATTATTCATTGCCGGCTTGCTTTTGATGATTTACTGGAAGTTGTCAGCAGTAAAACTCCTAAAGGAGTTATTCATTGTTTCAGCGGGACATGGCAGCAGGCGCAGGAGTTTTTGGATTTGGGTTTTTATATCGGTTTTAATGGAATAATCTTTAAATTAGAATTGGATGAGGTTATTAAAAAAATGCCGGCGAACAGAATTTTAGTTGAAACCGATTGTCCTTATTTAACGCCGCCTCAAGAAGAAGGCCGCAATGAGCCGCTGTTTATAAAACACGTTGTTCAGAAGATAGCTAATGTTAGGGGAGAGAGCTTCGCTGAAATCTCTGAAGTTAGCACTCAAAATGCTCGCAGTTTATTTGAAATTTAACCAAATAAAACAAATGGCTATAAGGCCATTTTAAAAAGTGAAAGAGAGCAGTGTTAGTGCTCTATAAATATGAAGGTGCTGGTGATGTTGGAAGGTGCTGTTGTGTGAAAAATGTGTATAATCTAATGATTATATTTAAATACTATCTTACTCTTAAAAGTTTGTCAACACTTAATTGTGGAAAACTTTTATTTAAAAAAAACAGAGAATTCTAATTCTCTGTTTTTTAAATTAGCTTTCGGAATAAAGCTTATTTTTTTTTAGTGGTTTTTTTCTTAACTACTTTTTTCTTGGCTGTCTTTGGTTTAGCTTTAGCTTTTTTTGCCATAAGTTTAATTAGAAATAAATTTTATTTCTGCAAAATTGAAAATGTAATATTTATTAATGTGTCTATGATATTGATTTGGCACATTATCCGCGAGGGTCGACCGGACCGCGCATTTTTTCTTTCTCTTATAATGATTTTATCAAAACATCATACTGTGTCAAATGTTTTTACAGCCAACAAATAATTTTTGGACACAGCCAGTATTTTTTTATTGGACAAATCCCCGGATTTCCTATAAAATAAACACATTATGGCATATAATCACCAGAAAATAGAAAAGAAATGGCAGAAAGTTTGGGAGAAATTGGAGATATTCAAAACCAAGCAGAATTCGTCCAAACCAAAATTCTATTGCCTTGATATGTTTCCTTACCCCTCGGGGGACGGACTGCATGTCGGCCACCCGCGGGGATACATTGCCACTGATATTGCCTCTCATCTTTATAGAAGAAAAGGATATAATGTTTTACATCCCATGGGCTGGGATGCTTTTGGCTTACCCGCGGAAAACTATGCTCTTAAAGTCAAGACTCATCCTCGGGTCAGCACCAGAAAGAACGTGAAGACTTTTACCAGACAGCTCAAGTCTTTGGGATTCAGTTATGACTGGTCTCGGGAAATAAAAACCACTGATCCTGAATACTATAAATGGACCCAATGGATGTTTCTTCAGCTCTATAAAAACGGGCTGGCTTATCGGAAAGAAACGCCGGCTAATTTCTGTCCTTCCTGCCAAACTATTCTGGCCAACGAACAAGTGGTGGACGGCAAATGCGAAAGATGCGACACGGAGGTCGTGCAAAAAAAGGTGGAGCAGTGGATGTTTAAGATTACGGATTATGCCGAAGAATTGCTGGAAACTTTGGATGATTTGGATTGGCCCGAAGCCACTAAAACAATGCAGCGGAACTGGATCGGCCGGAGCGAGGGGACAGAGATAAACTTTTCTTTAGGCAAAGAAAATGAACTTAAGGTATTTACCACCAGGACTGATACTTTGTTCGGCTGCACTTATCTGGTGATAGCTCCGGAACACGAGATTATTGCCGAGCTTGAGCAGCAGATTTCAAACCTGGAACAGGTTAAAAGATATATTAAGGATTCCCAGAAAAAAAGCGAAAGAGAAAGAATCTCCGGAGTAAAAAATAAAAGCGGAATAGAAGTGAAAGGGATAAAAGCGATCAATCCGGCAAATAACCGGGAGATTCCTGTTTTTATCGCTGACTATGTTTTGGCTTTTTACGGCACCGGAGCAATTATGGCGGTACCGGCTCATGACCAGCGCGATTTTGACTTTGCCAAACAATACAGCCTGCCGATAATTGAAGTAATAAAATCAAAGAAGAAATTGCCCAAGGAAGCGGGCTTGGTTGCGTCCAGCGCAGATTGCCAGCAAGCCTATGAAGGCGAAGGGATTCTGGTAAACTCGGGCCGGTTTAACGGCTTGGATTCATCTGTGGCTAAAAAAAGAATTTCTGAATGGCTGGTCGAAAAAGATTCAGCCATCACCACTGTTTATTACAAGCTTCGGGATTGGATAATTTCCCGCCAGCGGTATTGGGGAGCGCCCATCCCAATGGTTTATTGCCAGCAGTGCGGCTGGCAGCCGATTCCGGAAAAAGAGCTGCCCATACTGCTTCCCAATATCAAAGAATTTAAGCCGAGCGGAGAAGGAGAATCTCCCTTGGCCAAATCAAATAAATTCATCAAAGCTGTCTGTCCCAAATGCCAGGGGGAAGCAAGAAGAGAAACCGATACCATGGATACTTTTGTTTGTTCTTCCTGGTATCTTTACCGCTATATTAATCCGCAAAACGAAAAAGCTTTCGCTTCCAAAAACAGCTTGAAAAAAT
>JAUVEE010000063.1 GCA_030594935.1 bacterium | reverse complement strand
AGGCAAAGCTACCAAAAAGGAGGCTAAAAATATTTTAAGGTTTTTGCTCATTGATTATTTTTAAGTGAAGTTCTTTTAACTGTTCTTTGCTGATTGGAGAGGGCGCATCCATCATTAAGTCGCGGTTGTCGCCTGTTTTGGGGAAAGCCATTACTTCCCTAATATTGGGCTCGCCGCACAAAAGCATCATTAGTCTGTCCAGGCCGGGAGCTATGCCTCCGTGAGGCGGAACTCCGTATTCAAAAGCTTTAAGCAAATGTCCGAATTTTCCTTCTATTTCTTCTTTTTTAATTCCCACCAGTTCCAGGATTTTTCTCTGGACATCCGGCCGGTGGTTACGGATGCTGCCTCCCCCTGTTTCGTGTCCGTTGCAGACCAGATCATGCTGCCAGGAATGAACCTTAAGCGGGTCGTTTTCCAAGAGAGGGATGTCTTTTTCCTGGGGAGCGGTAAAAATATGATGCATGGCGTCCAATCTTTTTTCTTTTTCGTTCCATTCAAAAAACGGCCAGTCCAGCACCCAGATAAAAGCCAGTTCATTAGGGTCGTCAGGGTTTTTTCTTAAGTCCGGCTTATCGCTGTTGTATTTTTTCATTGCCTCTTTATGGCTTATTCGCAAGAAAGGCTTGAAAGTCAGTTTTTTATCGGTAAGCTCTTCCACGATTTTAGTGATCAGCCTTTCAGTCAAATCAAGAATATCTTCTTGACTGACAAAAGACATCTCAATATCCAGCTGAGTGTGTTCCGCTTGGCGGTCAGCTCTGGGGTCTTCGTCGCGCAAACAGCGGGAAACCTGGAAATATCTTTCTATTCCGGAAACCATAAGCAGCTGCTTATACTGTTGGGCGCTTTGCGGCAAGGCGTAAAATTCGCCCGGCTGGATTCTGGCCGGCACCAGGAAGTCCCTGGCTCCTTCCGGAGTTGATTTGGTTAGGATCGGAGTTTCCACCTCCAAAAAACCCTCCTTTTTTAAAAAACTGCGGGTCAAAAAAGTCACTTCCTGGCGCAGTTCCAAGTTTTTCCTCATTCTTTCCCTTCTTAGATCCAGATAGCGGTATTTTAGTCTTTTTTCTTCGGCGATTTCTTTGCCGTCGGTGTCAATATCAAAAGGCAGTGTTTTCGCCTGGGTCAAAACTTCCAATTCAGCGCCGGAAATTTCTATTTTGCCGGTAGCGATTTTATCATTTACCATTTTCTCCGGCCGTTCGTTCACTTGGCCGATTATTGTTATTACCCATTCCGGACGAATGGTTTTGGCCGTTTCGTAACTTGCGGATTTGGGGGTTATAACAACCTGCACCAATCCTGTTTTATCCCTCAGGTCAAGGAAAATAAGCTTGCCGTGGAAGCGCAGAGAATGGACCCAGCCGCTGATTTTTACTTTTTTTCCTATCTGCTTCGTTGTTTCTATATTAAATATTCTTTTCATAGTGTTTTCATTGTAGATTATTTTGGGCAAAAATAAAAGAGCAAAGGCTTTAAGCGATTGCTCTTTTATTAAATATCAATATTATCTGGGGTTTACTCCACCTTTTCCTCTTCTGTTTCTTCTGCAGCTTCTTCGGTAGGAGCTGCTTCTTCCGTTGGAGCGGCTTGTTGCGGTTCTTGCGGAGCTTCTTCCTTAGTTTCTGTGGGTTTGTTGCTCTTCAGGACAACATATGCTACTCCGGCTATAATAACAACAATGATTATTGGAATTAAATAATTCATATTTAAATAATTAAATTTAACTTCTTTGTCTCGACTTTAGAAGGTCTATCTTAAGAATAATACTTTTAGGCTATTGAAGTCAAGTGGAAAGACGGCAGCTTAAATTGTAAATGTCTCCGGCTCCCATAACTATTATCACTTCTTTGTTTATTAATCGTTTTTCCGCTTTCTCTGCCGTGGGAATGTATAAAACGGTGTTTGCGCTTTTGTTCTTCTTTTTTATTCCGGCTGCGATTTTTTCGCTGGAGATTTTTTTCTTAAAGCCTTCCCCTTCCCGGCCGGCAACATCGTAAATATCAATTAAAATCAGTTCATTGACTTGATTTTTATTTAAGGCCTGGCTAAAGCTTTTAATAAAATCCTTAGCCAGCAAAAAGGTTCTTTGGTATTGGTGGGGCTGAAAAACGCAGCAGATTTTCTTTTCTGGAAACTTTTCTCTGGCGGCGGCCAAACAGGCTTTAATTTCAGTCGGATGATGGGCGTAGTCGCTTACCAGAGTATAATCTTTGCCAGTGAAAACTTCAAAGCGGCGCCAGCAGCCTTGAAATTTTGCCAAAGCAGCCAAGGTGTCTTTGTCCGGAACTTTTAACGCTCTAGCCGTTGTCAGGGCGGCTAGAGCATTATAGACATTGTGTTCTCCCGGAACCGGCAGGATTTTTTTTATTTGTTTGGCCTCTTTTTGTTTTAAAGAATAACCTTTAAAGTTTTTAGCTATACTAAGAATATTGGCGTCATCCTTGTTTCCTATCAGGACTCCCTTTTTAGGCAGATGCGAAACAAAAGTTTTAAAAGCTTTTAAAACATTCCTGAGATTCTTATAATAATCAAGATGGTCCGCTTCAATGTTAGTGAGAACAATTATTTGGGGATAATAGTTTAAAAAGGATGCTTCGTGTTCGCAGGCTTCAATAACCAGGTATTTTGATTTGCCCAAACGGAAATTGCTGTTGTTAAATTCTTTGAGCTTGGTGCCGACAATCACAGTGGGATCCAGTCCGGCTTTTATCAGAATCAGCGCCAGCATTGAGGTGGTGGTGCTTTTGCCATGGGTTCCGGCCACGGCTATGGTGAAATGCTTTTTAGTCAATTCCCCCAATGCTTCAGGATAGC
>JAUVEE010000057.1 GCA_030594935.1 bacterium | reverse complement strand
GCAATTACTAGAATTTGTAGATGCCCAAAGCATTTATTTAAAATTCTTAACGGAAAAATGAAAAATATTGTAAAAAACAACCCTATCGCTGAATCTTCTTCTGAATTTTGGAAAAAAATCTGCAAAGAAGGGGAACTTCTAAAAACTCCCAAAATTGGCGAAATCGTAAAAAGCAAAGTAATCGGAGTAGATCGCTCCAGTATTTTTGTTGATTTGGGAGGTATCGGAACTGGAATAATTTACGGAAGAGAATTCCAAAAAGCCAAAGATGTGCTAAAAAATCTGAAATTAGGCGATGAAATCTCGGCGAAAGTGGTTGATTTGGAGAATAAGGAAGGATACATTGAACTTTCAGCCGAAGAAGCGGAACAAGAATTAATTTGGGAAACCCTTAAAAACAAAAAAGAATCCGGAGAAACTATCAAGGTAAAAATATTAGGGGCGAATAAGGGAGGCTTGTTGGCAAAGGTTTCCAGTGTTCCCGCTTTCCTGCCTGTTTCTCAGCTCTCTCCCGAACATTATCCTCGGGTTGAGGAAGCCGACAAAACAAAGATATTAAAAGAATTGCAAAAATTCATTTCTCAAGAATTGGAAGTGAAAATTCTTAATGTCAGCCAGGAAGAAGAAAAGCTTATTCTTTCTGAAAAAGCCAAAGAAGCGGAGAAAATCCAGGAAAAATTAGCCAATTACAAAGTGGGAGACATTGTGGAAGGGACAGTGACCGGCATTGTTGACTTCGGAATATTCATTAAATTCGGAGAAGATAATTTGGAAGGCCTCTGCCATATTTCCGAACTGGACTGGCAATTAATAGACAGTCCTGATAAAATAGTAAAAGTGGGAGAAGAAATAAAAGCCAAGATCATTGAAGTCTCAAATAATAAGGTTTTCTTGTCTTTAAAGGCGTTAAAAAAAGACCCTTGGGAAAAAATAGAAGAAAAGTATAAGAAAGGAGACGTCATCAAGGGAAAGGTGATAAAATTCAATCCTTTTGGAGTATTTGTCCAGATAGACAAGGAAAAAATCCATGGACTGGCCCATATTTCCGAATTTGACGCCAAAGTCAAAATAGAAACAAAACTGGAAATAGACAAAAAATACGACTTTGAAATTCTCTCTATTGAACCTACTCAACATAAAATGGCTCTAAAATTAGTGGAGCCGGAAAATAATAAATGAAAGCTCTAATCAAAAATCTCATCATTGTTCTCGTTATCTTTTTAACTGTAGCGGGAGTTTTCGCTTTATTCAGCCAGCCCGTGGAAAAAGAAGAAGATATTTCTCTGACTCAGCTGGTTCAAGAAATAAATCAAGGAAGAGTTGAGAAAATCACGGTTACCGGAAATGAATTGGCCATTTCGTTCCAAGACGGGACTAAGGCCAAATCAAGAAAAGAAACCGAAGCTGCTCTTTCAGAATCTCTGATAAACTACGGAGTCAACAGGGCTGAACTGGAAAGCCTAGACATTGTTCCGGAAAAAGAAGGAGGCAGTATGGGCTGGCTATTTCCGGCCGCCATGCTTTTTCTTCCGGTAATTCTTTTCTTTGTTTTCTTCTGGATGATTTTCAAACAGTCAAAATCAGGCGCCATGCAGGCTTTTAATTTTTCCAAAGCCAGAATCAAACTTTTTGGAGCAAACGGCTCAAAAAAAGACAGAACTACTTTCAAGGATGTGGCCGGACTGAAAGAAGCTAAAGAAGAATTAAAAGAGGTGGTTGACTTTTTAAAACATCCCAAAAAGTTCCTGGCAGTGGGAGCTAAAATCCCCCGCGGAGTCCTGCTCTTAGGTTCTCCGGGAATAGGGAAAACACTGCTGGCCAAAGCAGTGGCCGGAGAGAGCGAAGTCCCCTTTTTCCATATCGCCGGTTCGGAATTCGTGGAAATGTTCGTCGGAGTGGGCAGTTCCAGGGTAAGAGACTTATTCGCTACTGCCAAGAAAGCGGCTCCCTCAATAATTTTCATTGACGAATTGGACGCTATTGGACGGCATCGCGGCAGCGGCATTGGCGGAGGGCACGATGAGAGAGAACAAACTTTAAACCAAATCCTGGTGGAAATGGACGGTTTTGAAGGCAACACTAATGTTATTGTCTTAGCCGCCACCAACAGGCCTGATGTTTTGGATCCGGCTCTATTAAGACCGGGCCGTTTTGACCGCCGAATAGTTTTGGAACCGCCTGATATTAATGACCGAAAGGATGTTTTAACGATTCATTGCCTTGGAAAGCCTTTAGCTAAAGATGTTAATTTAAGAGAAGTCGCGGAAAGGACTCCCGGATTTTCCGGAGCTGATTTGGCCAATGTGGCCAACGAAGCGGCTATCCTGACCGCCCGAAACAATAAACGCGAAATCAACCAAGAAGAATTTCTGGAAGCAATTGAAAAAGTATTGCTGGGACCGGAAAGAAAAAGCTATATTATGTCCAAAAAAGAAAAAGAAATTACCGCTTACCATGAAGCCGGACACGCTTTAATAAGCGCCTTTACTCTGGAAGCCGAACCGGTCAGAAAGATTTCCATTATCTCTCGCGGAATGGCTGCCGGCTACACTTTAAAAGTTCCGGCCGAAGAAAAAAGAATGAAGACAAAATCAGAATTCTTGGCTGAAATGGCTGTTCTATTGGGGGGCTATTGTACTGAAAAGCTAAAATTCGGTGATATTACCACCGGAGCGTCAAATGATCTGGAAAGAGCCTCAGACCTGGCCAGAAAACTGGTGAAAAGATACGGCATGTCTTCATTGGGTCCGGTTTCCTTCGGCAAAAAAGAGGACCTTGTTTTTCTGGGCAGAGAAATTTCCGAACAGAGAAATTATTCTGAAGAAACAGCCATTCAGATCGATAAAGAAATAGCCAAATTCGTTAAAGACGCTCAAAATAGAGCTAATAAGGTTTTGCGCAAGCATAAGAAAACATTGGAAAAAATAGCTCAAACTTTAATTGAGAAAGAAACAATTGAAAAAGAAGAATTTGAAGAACTCATAAAAGGAAAGAAAAGCTCTCTTAAAAAAGCAAAACCAGCAAAAAAGAAAACTGCGAAGAAAAAATAAGATTGTTCTATAATCTTATATGCGCACGTAGCTCAGTGGTTAGTAGCACAGCCCTTATAAGGCTGGGGTCGATGGTTCGAGTCCATCCGTGCGCACACACAAATCATGGGCGCGTAGCTCAGTTGGCTAGAGCGTTTCGGTGACATCGAAAAGGTCACAGGTTCGAGTCCTGTCGCGCCCACTAGAAACAATTTTTTACTTAAAAAAAAGGAGCTTCGCTCCTTTTTTGTATTAAACAAAACTGCAGTTTGCCTT
>JAUVEE010000056.1 GCA_030594935.1 bacterium | reverse complement strand
ATTTTACCATAATTTCCCTTTCCCGGGCACGCTCGTCAAAATCAATCAAAACAATCTGCTGCCAGGTTCCCAGATAAATTTTACCTTCTTCTATGGGAAAAACCAAATCAGTTTTCATTAAGGCTGATTTAATGTGAGCGGCGCCATTATGGTCGCCCCATTTTAAATGGTGCCGGTAATCAGCGTTTTCCGGAGCCAGCTGTTCAAAAACCTTTTTTAAATCCTCAATTACTCCTTCTTCATACTCCATGGTTGTTAAAGCCACGGTAGAGCCTTTGGTGAAAACAAACACCATTCCTTCTTTGATCCCGGATTCAGCCACGGCTTTCTCAATCTCATCAGTGATATTAACAATATCATAATGGCCTTTGGTCTTAATAGTAAATTTCATAATTTAATTAGCCCTTTTTCCTTTAAAATAGGAAGAATAGCTAATATTCTGCTGCTTATTTTTATT
The DNA here is from genome assembly GCA_030594935.1 of bacterium. GTDB lineage: Bacteria > Patescibacteriota > Minisyncoccia > Minisyncoccales > JAGLPU01 > JAGLPU01. Next base: position 3,352 of record JAUVEE010000056.1, on the reverse strand, counting down.
TTTTCCCCTTGTTCTTCGATATAGCCGACTAATTTTTTTAAGGGAACTTTTATCACTTCTATTTCTTCTACTCCGTCTGTTTCATTTCCTCCGACATAAACAGCATCGGGAGCAAAATAGAAACTTCCTTCCTGCGTGCTGGTGCCGGGACTAATTGAATATTTAAAGACAGGAATCATTTTCTTGGCTTGATATCCGGTTTCTTCAAACAATTCTCTTTTAGCAGCCTTGGCTTCGCTTTCTCCTTCTACATCGTTCATGCCGGAAGGCAGTTCCAGAACCTGCTGCTGAAACGGCACTCGGTAAATATTTTCCAACAGCACTTCTTTATCTTTAGTCAAGGCAAAAATAGTCACAAAAGGAATAGCCGGCTTCTTTTCTATGTACTCCCAAACTCCCTTAATTCCGGACTCGCTGATAAAATGAGACTCTTTAACTTTTAAATACTTGCCTTGAAAAACTGTTTTGGTTTCAATGATTTTCATTTTCTTTTAATTATAGCTTTTCCTTTTTTAAAGGCAATCAAGGTTGAAGGCAAGGAGGTTAATTTTCCTTCATCAAGATAAAAGTCAACGCTGTCGTTAAAATATTCTCTGGCTTGTTCAATGGTTTCAGCCGGCTTTGATCCTTCCGGATTAACGCTGGGAGCAACCAAAGGGCCGGTTTCTTTTAATAAGGCGATCAAATTCGGCTTGTCGGGAAAACGGAAAGCCAGGCTCTTTTTTCCTCGATGCAGATAAGCGAATTCCTCTTCCGGGCAGGGAAGAATAATGCTGACCTTTCCCGGCCAATATTCGGCTAACAGCTTCCGGTCAGCTTTGATCTTGAACAGTTTTAAATCGTCTAAAGAGCTGATGAGGATTATAAAAGGCTTGGCAACGTCTCTCTCTTTTATCCGGTAGATCCTGGCCACTGTTTCAGGAGAAAGAGCCGAACCGACCAAACCGTAAAGAGTGTCCGTTCCCAAAACGCCGATGCCGCCCTCTTTTAAAATTCTAATTGCTTTTTCCATGTTAGGGCAGGAAATATAATTCCTTATTGGTTTTCTTGTCATAGCCAAGATGCTCCGCTTGTCCCCTGACCACTGCGTCGTATTCCCGGCACTTAAAGCAGCTGCCGTTGCCTGACCGGCAGGCAAACTCATTGTTTTGAATAGCTTGCTGGATATTCCTGGCTTTTTCCCTAATAAGGGGAATGTATGACTGCAGTTCTTCCAATTCAAAAGAAACCGGCGACAAATCCCTGTCCAGATACCAGTAGCTGGTTTTTTTGATCGGCTTATTGAAATTATAGCTGGCCAGAATAAGGTAAATGGGCAGTTGGAGCGAATTCTTTTTCTCCTCGCTTTTGCCGGTCTTGAAGTCTATAATATGAAAATCTCCGTTTTCCAAAAGCTCAACCCAGTCAATCGCCCCGACTAAAATTATGGGCTCGTCCTTAAAAAGCCTTACTTTCAGTAGATCATCAGCCAGCTTGTAGTTTTCTCTTCTTAGTATTTCCGACTGTTGAGCCCTTTCAATCATGTTTATTCCCCTCTCTTTGAATTCTTCCTCCTGCTCTTTAGAAGAAAACCCGCCCTGCTTGCCGGTATAAAGCTGCCAAGTTTCTTCAAAAATATCCTGCAAGGGAACGGTAAACTTTTTCTTCTCCGTTAGCCGGCCAATTCCTTCAATGGTTTGATGAACCACTGTTCCCAAACTTAAATAAGGATTAACCAGCTGAATCCTCCTGTTCGTTTTCGGGTCGCGGTAAATGCTGCGGTAATAATAAAGGCGCGGACAAGCTTCAAAGTCGTTAATGGCCGAATAAGAGATCCAAATGTTATTGTAGCGCTCAAAGTTCATATTTTAAATATTTTATTCCTGGTTTTAAATCCTCTGATCAGCCTTATTTCTTCCTCCGGAAGATTAAAAATGCCTGCTAAGACCATGATTATCTCTTTATTGGCCAAACCTTTGACCGGCAAGGCCTTCACTTTGATCTCAAAACTGTCTTCTGATTTTTTAACCCATTCCCGCTTAGGCGATCCGGGAAAAGCTTTAACCTTGATGAGCATAGAATTCTCCGTGGCCGGGATAAACCATCATTCCCGGCTTTATTATATCTCTTAATTTTTGCAAGGAAGCTTCCATCTCCGCAGGAGAACCGGTTGCCAGATCAGTGCGGCCATAGCCGTCTTTGAATAAAGTGTCTCCGGTGAAAATAAAATCCGGGCCTAACAAACAAACGCTGTCTTTGGTATGCCCGGGCGTATGAATTACTTTTAAAACGACCTCTCCTATTTTTACTTCTTCTCCCAGCAAGTCCGTTTTGAAATCAAGACGATCTTTTCCTGTCCGGTGGATTAATATTTTAGCTTTTGTTTGTTCTCTTATTTCCGGAACGGCTAAAATATGGTCAAAGTGGTGATGAGTAAGGATAATATATTTTACCCCTGCTCCTTTGATTTCCCGCAGTATATCTTCGGCGTTCCCGCCCGGATCAATAACTGCCATTTCTTTCGCTGAAATCAATAAATAGCAGTTGGTTGCCAGTTCGCCGACTATGAGACGCTTGATCTCCATAATCATCTGTTGTCTCCGCTGCCAGACAGCTTCCCTCTTTCCTGCCGCATTTTTAATTTTTCAAGGTTTAAAGAAGCCACTTCTTCCAAAGACAAGCCCAGCTCGGCTGAGAGTTGGGAAAGATACCATAAAACATCGCCCATTTCTTTGGCTATTTCAGACTTCTTCTCTTCACTAATAACCCCTTCGCTGTCGCGCAGAACTTTCTTAATTTTTTCCGCCACTTCTCCTGCTTCGCCAACCAGTCCCAGGGTGGGGTAAATAAAATTATCTCCCTGGTTGGGATAGATAGCTGTTTTCCCGGCTAGTTTTTGGTATTCTTCAAAAGTCATTTTAAATTTTCGTCAATTTCCCCGTTGGGAAGCATATTACACGGTTCAAAAATTCCTTTTTCCTCCATATCCATTCTCTTGCAGCCAATCCCCTTGTTAAAACAGTATTTTTCAACCAATTCCTGCTTTACCTTTCCTTTTTCAAAAAAGGCTTTAATGGGACAGATATTATACCATTTGCAGACTTTTTGTTCCATAATGTTTTAGAAACCTCCCATTTGTTGCATTTTTTGCGCCGCAATCATCTGGACCTTCCTCATGGTTTCATTCAGGCACTCCTTTAAAAATCTTTGCTGCTCCTCCCGGCTTAATTCCGGATTAAGCTCGATTTCCTCAATCTCCATTTTGCCGTTAATTACCACTTTGATTCCGTTCTTTTCTCCTTCCGCTTTTTCCTGGGAAAGAGAGCTTTGCAAGTCTTTTAGTTTTTTTATTTGTTTTAGTTTTTCAAACATA
>JAUVEE010000020.1 GCA_030594935.1 bacterium | reverse complement strand
TGGGAGACAATCTCTGAAATTAAGACTGTGCGGGAAGATAGAGAAAGGCTTGAGAGACAGAACATAGAGCTCTTGGCCGAAAATGCCAAACTAAAGGAGCTGAAAGCAGAGAATGAGTTTTTAAGAAGGGCTTTGGGCTTGGGATTGGAAAAAGATTTTCAATTGATTTTAGCTCAAATTACTGCCAAAGATATTTCTCAAGATTCAATTTTAATAAATAAAGGTTCTCAAGACGGCGTTTTAGCGGATAGTCCGGTAATAACCGAAGAGAAAGTTCTTTTGGGCAGAGTCAAAGATGTTTACCAAAATTTTTCCCGCATAGCGTTGATTTCCCATAAAGAAAGCTCTTTCAATGTCCGGCTGGAAAGCAATGAAGAAAATGATATTGTCGGAGTGGTGAAGGGCAAGGGAAGTTTCGGGCTTTTGCTGGATGTCCCCCGGGAGAAAGAGGTTAAAACCGATGATGTTCTGGTGACAACTTCTTGGGGTGGAACTTTTCCCAAAGGGCTCTTGGTTGGCAAAGTTAAAGAGGTTAAAAAGAACGACGTTGATCCGTCCCAAAAAGTTGAGATTGAGCCGTTTTTCAATATTAAGAAAATAGAAAATTTGTTTGTTATCACTAAAAAAGATGACTAGGAAGGTATTAACTTTTATTATCCTTTTTTATGTCGTCATCCTGTTGACGACCAGCTTTTTGGTTCATTTTAAGCTAGGCAATCTGTTTTCCGGCCTGTTTTTGGTTTTTTTTACTTTGGCCAGCTTTCTTTATTTTTGGAAACAGAAAAAATACCGCAAGAAATGGCAGAGAACTTGCTATGAATTTAGCGCTGTTTTTGTTATTGGTTTTTTCTGGGATATTTTTTCTGACAGCTTTCTGGGTTTCCATGTTTTGATTTTGTTCGTTTTGGTTGTTTTTACAAGATTTGTTTTTAAAAACTATATTCAGCTGTAACTTATGGACAAGCATCTTAAAGGCAAAAGAATAAGGACGACATTCAAAGAGGATATAGAGCCTCAGGAAATTTTCTTGGATGCGATTTTTCAGAAAAAGGAAGCAGAATTGGGAATAACTGAAAAGAAAATGGAAGTTCTTTTATCAAAAAGGATTTTCCAGGCTTTCGGAGCTGTTTTTCTTTTAATAATGCTGGTTCTTTTCGCTAAAACTTTTCAATTTCAGATAATCCAAGGACAGGAGCTTTCCGCTTTGGCGGAAAAAAACAAGCTTAAATTTCATCAAGTCCAGGCAGTCAGAGGAGTGATTTATGATAAAAATTTGGAACAGCTCGTTTCCAACCAGCAGAGCTTTAATTTAGTTTATTTCAATAAGAGCCTTGCTTATGATGAGGCTGTTAGATTAAAGACTTTAGGAAAAGTGGCGGAAATAATCAAGGAAGACGCTCATCTTTTAGAAGAGAGAATAAGGCTTTACGACGAGTCTTCTGACGGCCCTTGGCTGATCATTGTTAAAAATATTGATTACAAGACTTTAATTTTATTAGAAGCAAAAATAGCTGAATTGCCTGGATTTCAAGTTCAAGAGAGCATAGTCAGAGAATATGTTGACGGTCCGATTTTTTCCCATCTTTTGGGATATATAGGAAGAAAAGACAATCAAGGCAAAGCCGGATTGGAAGAATTTTATGAAGAAGAGTTAAAAGAGAATCCCGGGATTATCCAGACTGAAAGGGATGCCTTAGGCAATCCGATTAAGGAAGAAATTATTTCTTTTCCTCGGCCGGGCAACAGCCTGGTTCTTTGGCTGGACGCTGATTTGCAAAGAAAACTTGATGAAGAGCTTAGGAAGAGCATTGAAAGAGTAGGAGCAAAGGGAGGAGCGGCAGTTGCCTTGGATCCGAACACCGGCGGAATATTAGCTTTAGTGAGCGTTCCCAGCTTTGATAACAATTTATTCAGCCAGGCTATTTTCGAAGAAGAATTTCAGAAAATTTTAAACGATCCGAATATTTCCTTTTTCAATCGAATTGTCGCCAGCAAGTATCCCACCGGTTCTGTTATTAAACCCTTGGTTGCCGCTGCCGCTTTGGAAGAAAATATTATTTCGGCTGGGGAACAGATATTGTGTACTGGAGAAATTTCTGTTCCCAATCCTTTTTTTCCGGACGAACCTTCTGTCTTTCATGACTGGAAAGTGCACGGCTGGACTGATTTGCGCAAGGCTTTGGCTGAATCCTGCAATGTCTATTTCTATTTGGTGGGCGGAGGGCAAGAAGATTTCCAAGGGCTGGGAGTGGAAAGAATAAAGAAGTATCTTCAACTTTTCGGCTGGGGAGAGAAAACCGGTATTGATATTCCCGGAGAAAAACGGGGTCTTGTTCCCGACCCTGCCTGGAAAGAGGCCTATTTTGAAAATCCTACGGATAAAATTTGGCGCATTGGAGATACCTATAATTTTTCCATCGGCCAGGGATATCTGGGAATCACTCCGCTGCAAGTGGCTGCCTCTTTTGGAGCTATTGCCAACGGAGGAAAACTGTATCAGCCCAGAATTGCGCAGCAAGCGTTAGACACCGAGAAAAAGGTGGTTAAAACATATAATCCGAATATTATCAGAGAAAATTTCATTGTTCCGGAGAATTTAAAGATTGTCAGAGAAGGAATGAGGGATGCTGTAATTTACGGTTCCAGTGTTTCCTTAAACTCTTTGCCAATTGAGGTGGCGGCCAAAACCGGAACAGCCCAGATTTCCAAAAAAGGTCATTATCATAGCTGGGTCAGCGTTTTTGCTCCTTATGATAATCCGGAGATAGTTTTGGTTATAATCGTGGAAGAAGTGGAGGAAGGGCAAATAGCCGCTTTGCCAGTGGCCGAAAAAACTTTAAGCTGGTATTTTAAAAAAGATGTTGAAGAAGAGAGCTCACTTGACAAGGATTTTTAGTTAACTATGATAAAAGAATATGAAAAAGTATTTTACCCCGGAAGGGATGAAAAAATTAAAAGAAGAATTGGCTTATTTGCAAACTACTAAGAGAAAAGAAATCGCCGATAGCTTGGAAAAAGCTATTGCTTTTGGCGATTTAAGCGAAAACGCCGAATATAGCGAAGCTAAAGAAGCGCAAGCTTTTGTTGAGGGCCGGATTTCGGAATTAGAAGAATTAATTAAAGACGCAACTGTTGTTTCAGCCAATCCCAAAAAGGGCTGGGCTCAAATCGGCTCGGTTATTTTGGCCAGTATGGACTCTAAAAAAGCCAAGGCTGAAGAATTTAAAATTGTGGGAGCGGAAGAAGCATCCCCTTTGGAAGGAAAAATTTCCGTTGATTCTCCTTTGGGCAAGGCCTTCTTGAATAAGCCCGAAGGAGCGGTGGTGGAGGTTGATGCTCCGGCCGGCAAAATTAAGTACAAGATACTGAAGATAAAATAACCCTGTTGAAGCTGTAAATATTTTCACCCCGCCTTGAGCGGGGTTTTGACTTTGGGTCAGAAATTAGGTATAAAAAGTTATGGCTTCTAATTTAGAAATAAAAAAGATTCGTTTGGAAAAGCTGAAAGCTGTTTGTTCTCGCGATGGTTCAGCCTATCCTATCAAGACGAACAGAACTCATGCCTGCGCTGAGGCAATAGCGAAATTTGCCAGCGTTGTCAACTCGGGAAAGCAAGTGTGCTTGGTGGGAAGAATTAAATCGTTAAGAGTGCACGGCGGTTCCGCTTTTTTCCACTTTACTGATGGTAGCGGCTCTTTCCAGGCCTATCTTAAAAAAGACGGAATAGGAGAAAAATTTTACCAGTATTTTTTGGAAAATTTTGATATTGGAGATTTTATTGAAGTCAAGGGAACCTTATTTGAAACCCGGCGGCAGGAAAAAACAATTGAAGTGGCTGATTTCAAGATGCTGGCCAAAGCCTTGCTTCCTTTGCCGGAAAAATGGCATGGCTTGAAAGACGTTGAAGAAAGGTACCGCAAAAGGTATTTGGATTTGATATTTAATGCCGAGGTTAAAGAGAAATTTGTTTTACGCTCCCGTGTTATCAAAGAAATCAGAAATTTCTTGGAAAGAGAAGGTTTTATGGAAGTGGAAACTCCGATCTTGCAGCAAATTTACGGAGGAACAAAAGCTAAGCCGTTTAAAACTCATCTTAATGCCTTGGATATGGATTTATATCTCAGAATCGCTCCCGAGCTTTATTTAAAAAGACTGCTGGTGGGCGGGTTTGAAAAGATTTACGAAATCGGCCGAACTTTTCGCAACGAAGGAATAGACAAATCGCACAATCCGGACTTTACCATGCTTGAGTTTTATTGGGCTTACGCTGACTACAAAGACTTGATGAAGCTGACGGAAAAGATGTTTAGCAGCGTAGTTAAGAATGTTTTTGGCAAGCTGAAAGTTGAACACGATGGCAAAGTCATTAACTTTTCCGCTCCTTGGCAGAGAATAGAATTCAGCGAGCTAGTCAGGAAATACGCTAAAATTGATTTAGATGAAATCAACGAAAATGCTTTAGCCAAGAAAGCCAAAGAGCTGGGAATAAAAGTGGCCAAGGGCGCGGGCAAGCCCGAGATCGCCGATGAGATTTATAAGAAATTTTGCCGTCCCCAGATTTGGGAGCCAACCTTTATCATTCATCATCCTTTAGGCTCTTTTCCTTTAGCCAAGCAGTTGGAAAACGATCCAACCAAGCTGGCTAATTTTCAGCTGGTTGCGGCCGGCTGGGAGTTGATTAACGCTTTTTCCGAACTTAATGATCCGATTGAGCAGAAAAAAAGATTTCAGCAGCAGGAAGAAAGCTTTAAAGCCGGCATGAAGGAAGCCCAGAGAATGGATAAGGATTTTGTGGAAGCTCTGGAGCATGGCATGCCTTTAGCAGCCGGATTTGGAATGGGCATAGACCGCTTAGCAGCTTTGCTGACCGACTCCCGCACCTTACGGGAGATAATCTTCTTTCCGGTAATGAGGCATAAGAAAAATTAACAATAAAACCATGTTGGATATAAAATACATTAGAGAAAACAAGGAGGCGGTGATAGAAGGCTGCCGAAAAAAACAAATTAAAATTGATATTAACCAGCTCCTCGAACTGGATGAAAAGAGAAGGGAATTAATGACTAGTTTGGAGAATTTCAGCGCGGAGAAAAATAAGGCGGGCAAAGAGATTGTGGCTGCCGCTAATGACGAAGAAAAGCAAAAGATTATTGTAGCGATGAAAAAGATAGACCAGAAAAGCGATAAGCTTGAGCAAGAGTTTAAAACAATTGACCAGGAGTTTAATGGTTTGCTTTTCAAGGTGCCTAATATGCCTCTAGAAGAAGTTCCGGAAGGCAAGGACGACAAAGAGAACATATCTCTCAGAAAAGTGGGCAAAAAGCCGAACTTTGATTTTGAACCAAAGGATTATTTAACCATTGCCGAGAATCTGGGCATGATCGATGTTAAAAGGGCGGCTAAAGTTTCCGGAGCCAGATTCAGTTATTTAAAAGGAGATATCGCCCTATTGGAGTTTGCTTTAATTAATTTTATTTTCAACACTTTAACCAAAGAAGGCTTTGTTCCGGTTGTGCCGCCGGCAATGATTAAAAAAGAGAATATGAAAGATATGGGCTATCTGGAGAGGGAGGATTCAGACGAAGTTTACCAGCTGGAAAAAGACGGCTTGGTTCTAGTCGGAACCAGCGAACAGTCAATTGGTCCCATGCATCGGGATGAAATTTTTGCAGAAAAAGATTTACCCAAAAGATACGCTGCTTTTTCCACTTGCTTTCGGAGAGAAGCGGGGAGTTACGGCAAAGACACGAAAGGCATCTTAAGAGTTCATCAATTTGATAAAGTGGAAATGTTCAGCTTTTGTGCTCCAGCTTCAGCAAAAGACGAACACCAGCTTATTTTAGCGATGGAAGAGAAAATGATGCAGGAATTAAAGATTCCTTATCAAGTGGTGCAGATTTGCACTGGAGATTTGGGCGTGCCGGCGGCAGTGAAATATGATCTAGAAGCTTGGCTGCCTGCTGCCAACTGCTATCGGGAAACCCATTCCTGCTCCAATTGCACGGATTTTCAAGCTCGCAGCCTTAATATCCGCTATCGCGATAAAGAAACAGGGAAACTGGAATTTATCCATACTCTTAACGGAACCGCTTTTGCCATTGGCCGGATAATAATCGCCATTATTGAAAATTACCAGCAGAAAGACGGCAGCATAAAAGTGCCAAAGGCTTTGCAAAAATATCTCGGCAAAAAAGTTATTGGCAAAAAATAAAAAGAGCTTTTAGCTCTTTATTTTTTTAAAGAAATAGTCAATTAAATCCCATAGCCAAATAAAAGTTGTTGCTAGCCATAAAATGGATAGCAAAATCAAAACCCCAAAACTGTTTTGTAGAGGACTTCCTTTGACGCCTACTTTCAAACTGGCATATATTAAATAAGCTATTGCGAAATAAACTAATAGATATATTGTTACTGGAAGACCAGTAATAACGATAAAACTTTTTCCGACACAAAAAAACAAAGCTATTCCTCCTAGGACGAAAAGCAAAGAATTTAGCTTGTCGTTATTCATCTTTATCTACCTCCATTTTTTGATATTTTAATGTAAATGTGCAGTGTTATTATATAATGTTTTATAGAAATTAAGCAAATTTCAAAAAATAAAAGAGTTATTAATAACTCTTTAAGATAATAGATTTTTTGTCCTTTCTTTTATTGTTTTCTCCGTGCGGGAAGAAGTATTTTTAGCAGCAATAAGCCTACTAGATAAATTATTAGGATTACAGGCCAAATAACCGATATTAACAATTCTTTGTCATTATTGGAGTCCCATTTGTATTCGTCTTCCCATAAGTGTCTATAGACAAGGTAGGCTATTGAGACATAAATTATTATCCATATTTTTATTGATATTCCCATCATTATGGCAATAATTCCAGTAAAACAAAACACTATGAACCCCGCAAAAAGACTCATCATTGTTTTTAGACATTTTTCAATCATTTTTCTCCGCCTCCTGTTTATTTTCTAATGTAAATGTGCAATAATACGTTAACAGCATTATGAATGATTGTCAAGAAAATAAAGCCTTGATTAAAGGCGTAGAAACTAATTATAAGATTATTGGCCAAGGCCGGGCTGTTTTAATTTTGCACGGCTGGGGCAGTTCTCCAGATTCTTGGAATACTGTCCAGGAAATTTTAAGTGGACAAGGACTTAGAGTTATTTCTCCTGACTTTCCTGGTTTTGGCAAAAGCGAAACTCCTGAAAGCGCTTGGAATCTTGATGATTATCTTGCCTGGACTGTTGAATTTATTGATTTTCTTAAACTGGACAAACTGATAATTATCGGCCATTCTTTTGGCGGACGGGTGGCAATAAAATTAAGCGCGAAATATCCCGAGAAAGTTGAAAAATTGATTTTATGCGGAGCCGCCGGAATCAAGCCGAAGCTGACCGTAAAGCAAAAATTAGTTTTGGGAACGGCTAAAGCCGGCAATTTCTTCTTTTCCAATAGATTATTAAAGAACGCTGCTCGCAAGATTTTTTATACTTTTTTATCTCATAAAGATTATGTTAAAGCCAATCCGATAATGAAAGAAATAATGAAAAAAGTTTTGGCTGAAGATTTATTTCCTATTTTATCGCAAATTAATGCTGAAACCTTGCTTATTTGGGGAGAAAAAGATAAAATGGTGCCACTGAAATATGGGCGTATTATGGAGAGAGAAATTAAAGACGCAAAATTAAAAATCATTTCGGGAGCGGGCCATAGTGTCTATAAAGAAGTTCCCGAAAAAACAGCCAGTATTATTTCAGAATTTTTATGATTTATCTTTTAACTTTTTTATGGTATGCCAAGGTGGTAAAAAACATTTTATTCTGGGTTTATCTTTGGCAATTAAAGGAATATCATCCTGGCCGTTTTCGGGCTCATTTTCGCACCACTAAAGGCAAAAATCTTTTATTCAATAAAAGGATTTTTTTAAAGCTTGTTTCCGCCTTGGTGCTGGGTTTTTGCTGGTATCTGTTTCTTCCTTATTTCAGCTCTTATCCCTTTTCCCTATCTTCTCTGGAAAGTTTCTCCCGGGTCTTGGTCGGTTTTGTCCTTCTGGTTGTTTTAGCCAATTTGTTTTTATACGCTTCCGAGTTCTTTAAGATTATCAAAGACTTTACTTTAAAGGAATTAAGAATTCCGGTACTGACCAAGAAAACCGTTGTTTTACTGCTCGTTTGCTTCTTTATTCAGGCCTTGTTTCTTTTTTGGCTTTTCCAGCAGGAATATGCTTTAAGCGGAGATGCGACCCTAACCCTATTTTATCTTTTGCTGTTTGATATTCTAACTCCTCTTATCGTTTCTTTTGTAGTCGCTATTTTTCAACCCTTGGCGATTTTAGCCAGAAACAGAATTATCAGCCAAGCTAAGAAAAAAAGAAGCAAGTTTGATAAGTTGACGGTTATCGGCATTACCGGCAGCTATGGCAAAACTTCAACCAAAGAGATTTTAGCTGTTATCTTAGAGGAAAAGTTCAAAGTATTGAAAACCAAAGAACATCGCAATTCAGAGATTGGAGTTTCGCAGTGCATTCTCCAGGAACTAAAACCAAACCATGAAATTTTCATCTGTGAAATGGCCGCTTATAACAAAGGGGGGATAAAGCTGCTGGCTGATATTGCCCGGCCGAGAATAGGGATTTTAACCGGCATTAACGAACAGCATTTGGCGACTTTCGGCTCCCAAGAAAATATCGTCAAAGCCAAATTTGAGCTGATCAACAGCTTGCCAAAAGACGGGATAGCCATTTTAAACGGAGACAACAAGTATATTAGAAAAGAAAAAGTAAACGTCAAGCAAAAGCTTTACTCGGTCAAGGAGAAGCTGGCTGTCTGGGCCGAAGATATTAAGGCAGACAAAGATTTTATCTCTTTCAAAGTTTTTTCCCAGAATGGCGACAGCGCTGATTTCAGGGTAAATTTACTGGGAGCGCATAATGTTTCCAATATCTTGGCCGCTGTTTCCTGCGCTCAAGAACTGGGCATGAGTTTGAATGAGATTGCCGAGGCTTGTAAAAAAGTCAGGCCTTTAGCCGGGGCAATGAAGCTTTCTAAGGCCAAAGGAATAAATGTTATTGACGCCGCTTATTCCGCCAATCCCGACGGAGTAATTTCCCATTTGAATTATTTAAACGCTTGTCCGGGGAAAAAAGCGATCGTCATGCCTTGTCTTATTGAGCTGGGTAAAACAGCTCCGGAAGTTCACCGGAAAATAGGAGCAAAGATTGGCCAGGTTTGCGGTTTGGCGATCATTACCAGCAAGGAGCATTTTAAAGAAATAAAGAAAGCGGCCAAGGAAAAAGGAATGAAAGCGGAGAATATTTTGTTTTTAGAGGATCCGGAAGAGATTTTAACCAGAGTTAAAAAGTTTCTTCGGCCGAATGATGTAATTCTTTTGGAAAGCAGAGTGCCCAAAGAGGTGGTTGTTTATTTTACTGCCAAGCAGTAATTTTACCGCCTTCATTAAAAGAACTTTTTTATGCCATCTAATTTTTGTCAAAATTTAAAGCCGATTACCATTTCTCTATCGCCCAACACTGAGCCGGACGATGTTAGCTTAGCCGCTAAATTGATTTTTCAGATTAAAAAAGATAAATCAGCAGTTAGAGACTTGGAAGAGAAATTTAAAGAGTACTTAGGAGTTAAGAATGCTTTCTCTTTTAATAGCGGCCGTTCGTCTTTAATGGCTATTTTAAGGGCCTTAGACATCAAGCAAGGAGACGAGGTTCTGCTTCAAGGCTTTACTTGCAATTCCGCGGTTAATCCTATTTTAGCTCTCAAAGCCAAACCTGTTTTTGTGGATATAGACAATACTCTTAATCTTGACCCGGAGGATCTGAAAAGAAAAATTACTCCTCAATCCAAAGCAGTAATGGTTCAGCATACTTTTGGCTGTCCGGCCAAGTTGGCGGAAATCAGGCAAATTGCTTCAGAACATAAGCTATTGCTTATTGAAGACTGCGCCCATTCTTTGGGAGCCAGGTATAAAGGGCAGTTGTGCGGAACATTCGGCGATGTCGCTTTTTTTAGCTTTGGCCGGGATAAGATAATTTCTTCAGTTTACGGAGGAATGGCAGTGACTAATAATTTTGATTTAGGCAAGAGAATAGAGGAATTCCAAACAGAAATTAAAGAGCCTTCTTTTTTCTGGACCTTGCAGCAGCTATTGCATCCCATTCTCATGAATTGCTTAATCCTGCCTTCCTACAACTTCCTTAATTTAGGAAAGATTATTTTGATTGTTTCTCATTGGCTGCGGCTTTTATCCAAGGCTGTTCATAAGAAAGAAAAAAGAGGAGAGATCCCTGATTATTTTCCGCAAAAAATGCCAGCTGCTTTGGCTGTTTTAGCAAGGCACCAATTAAAGAAATTAGAAAGATTCAACCAGCACCGCCAGGAGATTGCCCGATTCTATAGAAGAGAATTAGGCAAAGGGATAGCCTGCGAGGAAAGCGTTTTTATGCGCTATCCGATTCTGGTTGCCGACCCTCAGGGGATATTGAATAAGGCCAGAAAGCAAGGGATCATTTTAAATGACGGCTGGAGAGAGAAAGCAATAGTTCCTCCGGACACCAGCCAGGAAAAAATGGGCTATGTTTCCAAAAGCTGTCCCAAGGCGGAAAAGGTGGCTCAGTCAATCGTTAATCTGCCCACGCATATAAACATATCTTTGGCAGATGCTCGGGAAATCACCGATTTTTTAAAGAAAAATATAGAATAAAATTATAGAATGGAATCCTATATAACCAATCGTTCTGAAATTTCCGTGGATTTTGTTTATCCCGACAAGGACAATAAAATATTTTTTGAGTTAGGCAATCTTGTTAAGATTGATATAGATCCTCTTGAATTAGAAATAAATTTGGTGAAAAAGATAGCAGGATATGTTCATGCACTTTTTAGACACGATGGGAATAATAAACCATCGTTGCTTAATCCGATTACAGTCATTAGAGAGGCAAAGTTAGGAAAAAGTTTCCGATGCGTTGAATACAGTTTTCTTGTAATGTCAATTTGTTGGGCATATAATATTCCCGCAAGAATTATTGGATTAAAAACAAAAGATGTTGAGACAAGAAAAACTTATGCGGGTCATGTTGTCGTTGAGTTTTGGAGCAAAGAATATGAAAAGTGGATTATGGTTGATGTGCAGATAGGAATTATTCCAAGATATAAAGAAGAATATCTTTCAGCTGTGGAATTGGGCGAGATGATTTATAAAAATTTGAATATCAATTATGAACTTATTGACGGGAGTCGTTTTTCAGAATCAACGCGCAAAGACGCTTATGCGGAATGGATAAAGCAATATCTTTATTTTTTTGATACAGCATTGCGTATTAAGCTGTCCATATCAGAGGAAGAAAGATTACAAGAGAAAAAACTGATGCTTATACCATTGAAATCAATCCCGCCAAAACTTTTTCAAAGGACAATACCAATACACGCACTTTATACACACAGCGTTTTGGATTTTTATCCAAAAATAAAAAGTCTGTTCTGAGGTTTCGGTTAGGCGCAAAAAAACTACCGGTTTTCTACTAAAGAACAGAAAGTTTCGTTATTTGATTTTAAAAAGAGAAGTGATAGACTGATTATAAGGATTTTAGAAGTTATTTCGTAATTTAAAGAATTTTATATAATGAGACTAGGACGTGATTTCTATACTCAGCCGGCGATGAAGGTTGCCAAAGATTTATTAGGAACTTTCGTGGTTCGCAGCTGGCGGAAGAAACAGATCATCGGGAAGATAGTGGAGACTGAAGTTTATCCCACTGTCAAAGACAAGGCTTCCCATGCCTATTTGGGCAAAAGAACCAAGCGCAACCAAGCCGAATATCTAATCGGAGGCCATGTCTATATCTATTTGGTTTATGGCATGTATTGGCAGTTCAATATCAGCACCGGACCGACTGAAGAGCCGGAATGCGTGCTTGTCAGAGCCTTGGAGTCAGAAGGCCTGACTAACGGCCCGGGTAAATTATGCCGTTATTTAAAATTCAACAAATCCCTTTATGCCGAAGATTTGACCACTAGCCAAAGAATCTGGCTGGAGCCGAGAAAGGGGAAGGTGGGACCGATTGCAACGGCCAAGAGAATAGGCATTGATTATGCCGGCCCTTACTGGGCTAATAAGAAATGGCGCTTTTATCTTAAAGACAATAATTTTGTTTCTCATAAATAATGGAGATTAAAGAAATAAAGGACAAAGAAATATGGGAGGGCTTTCTTGCTTCCTGCCCGGAAAAAACATTTCTCAATTCTTGGAATTGGGGAGAGTTCCAATTGGCGCTGGGGAACAAGCTCTGGCGCTTGGGCATTTATGACAACGATTTAATGGGAGTTGCCATAGTCACCAAAATTTCGGCTAAAAGAGGAACTTTTCTGTTTTTATCCCATGGGCCCAATTTAAAACCTGGAACAAATAAAAG
>JAUVEE010000061.1 GCA_030594935.1 bacterium | reverse complement strand
AAAGATACATTTAAGGAAAAAAGCCAGTTTGGTACAAGTCCAGTGGTTGGCTTTTTCTAAAACCGCCCTCTTTTTGGTGTCGAAAACGAATTTTAGGCCAAAAAAAACAGGTCTATTTCTAGCATACATCCTTAATTGTCTGGCGTTCACCGTGGCCCGACCCCAGTTCACCACTCAAGGATAATCACAGTGGAGCGAGTAAGAAAATAGAATGGAAAAGCGTTTTTCATCTACCAAATAGTCTTAACTGATTTGAGGGCCTGAAGTGCTTTATCCTTTGTAATGATAGGGACTTTCAGATATTTGGCCGTTGAAGCAATGATTTTGTCATGAAGTTCAGGGATTTCCTTTAAGGCCACCATTTTTTCTAGGATTGGGTAGTCGAGAGCAATGATTGCGAAGTTTTCGCTATCGTTAATTTTTTTAAATAAGTTTTTAAAATTAAACGAGATACGCCTTTTATCAAAGATGCTAAGTGCTTCTGCAATTACAATCGAGGGAATGAATATGATATTTTCTCCAGCTTCGCATTTTTCGAATATTTCTGAAGCTTTTTGGCTGATTTTATGGCTGTCTGTAAACCACCAAAGAAGGGCATGTGTGTCGCCAATGTAATTCATAAGCAGCCTATAGTTTGACGCTGCTAAAAAGATTTTTCTTTGCAGCGGCGATATCTTGATCGGTAATAGTTACGCCCTTTAGAATACCCTTAAGCGATATAACCTTTTTGCCGGATGGAGAGAGGTCCTTGAGTACACATAGTTTTAAATCTTTAACCTCTTTTTCAATGCTTTCAATTTTCTGGAGGATGTCCGCGGTTGTTTTTGCTTTTGCATATTTCATTTTAAATATCTCCCCGCAAATTTTTGAACTTTGTAATTGCAATGCAGCATATCAATATCCGGAAGGATTGTAAATAGATTGAATCCGTATGATTGTTGCTCAGTTCTAAAATTGAATCAGATCGGTGGCTTGAGGGCAGATGCTTCAAATATATTATAAAATTTTCAAATTGTGAGGCCGGCTTTCCAGACGTGAAAGGTTGTAATATCGTCAACTGAAATCGCGGCTGGAAAAAGGCTACCGGGTCGCTGTTAAAAGAAAGCCTCGCTTTGACGAAGGAATCCGTTAAGACAGAGGGGTCGTAAAGACAGAGGGGTCGCGTCTTCATTCTTGACATTGAATGAAGAATGAGGACGCGATATTCACGCATTCCCTTCGGGTTGGATAATTACGGGGATATTGGAGAAACCTGCAAGACAGAACTAATTGGTTTGGTTCGTTTCTTTCTTGTATTTTTAATACATCTGGATCGCCATATTTTGTAATTACGATTTGTTTCATGATGTCTCCATTATCACGCGGTTTTGACGGCTGTCAAACGTTGACATTTATAATTCCTTTCTCATTTCACAATCCTCAATTTTGGTGGTTGCTTCTTTATCCTGTTAGTCCAGTAAACACCCTTTAAAATGTCGAACACCTTTTTGTAAATCTCCGGGTCTTTGGATGCCCGTGAACCGGCTACATTCAGGATTTCAGCATCATTCTCATACATCCATTTACGGACATTGAACACCGCAAGGTTGAAAAAAAGCAATATGTGTTTGACAAGGGCTCATTATAGTGCCTATTATAATACATCATATTATGCGCATTGGAGGGTTCATAATGGACACAGAAATCGTCAGACTGAATGTTACTCTACCGAAAGGATTGGTTGAGGCGATGAACCGGGTAACTGAACCGAGAAAACGCAGCCGGTTCATAGCAGAAGCTGTCAGGCAAAAAATTGAGCAAAAAGAAAAAGAGGAGATTGAAAAGCTTCTGGAAGAAGGCTATCAGGCGACTGCTAAAGAAAGCCTGGCATTGACAAAAGAATTCGAGAGCGCCGATTTGGAGGGCTGGGATGATTATTAAGAGAGGCTTTATATACCTGGCGGCACTGGATCCCGTTATCGGAAATGAAATTGCGAAAACACGACCGGTTACGATAATTTCTAATGATAAAAATAATGAATTTTCCGGAACCGTCACTGTTCTGCCGTTAACTTCCAAAAAAATTCGGAAGATATACCCCTTTGAAGTGTATTTAGCTAAAGGAATGGGAAACCTTCCCAAAAATTCAAAAGTAAAGGCCGACCAAATCCGGACCCTGGATAAAAGCAGACTGGTTAAGCCGATCGGTGAATTGGGGATAAAAGAAATAGAGGCAATCGAGAAAGCTCTGAAAATTCACCTTGAATTATAGTCTCATCGTTTCCATTACCAAAAGTGAGGCAAATCATGAAAACAAAACTAATCTTACGATTAGACGATGAATTAATTAATCGAGCCAAATCCTATGCCAAAAAAAGTGGCAAGTCAGTTTCACAGATTGTGGCCGGCTATTTTTCACTATTGGATGCGGAACCTGAAAAAGAAACATTTGAATTCACCCCGCTGGTGCGCTCATTAAAGGGTTCGCTCAAGAGCGCAAAAGTGGGTAAAAAAGACTACCATAAATATCTCGATGAGAAATACCTTTAAACGTATGAAAAGGATAAAGAGGCTTACAGAGCCTGAGAATAAAGAAATTACTATGATATATGATAAGGCATATAGTACAACGGAAGAAAGAGCCAAGGACAGTGAACTGGCTGAGGAAATGTTAGCTGCCAGTGCAGTTTATGAAGAAAAGGATAATTGGTAATCTGCCAGGGTGGTGTTTATTGGGCTAATCTTCAACGTTCAAAAGGATCTGAGCCAAAAGATAAAAGACCTGTGGTCCTAAAAACCATATCGTCTGGGTGTTGGGGCAAGGTCAGGTGCCTGCTTGATGGAGCACAAATAGTCTTATCTTGTTCAACCCTCTGCGCCATGCCCCATGCCCTTTGCCTTCCTCCTTCCGCCTTCTGTCTCACCTTCTCGTCTTCTCACCTTCTAATCTTCTAACTTTCTCACCT
>JAUVEE010000004.1 GCA_030594935.1 bacterium | reverse complement strand
CGGCTACGTTTTTCAAGCCTTCGGCAATCATTGCCTGAGTCAGAATTACCGCGGTGGTGGTTCCGTCTCCGGCCACATCATTGGTTTTTTCCGACGCTTCTTTGACGATTTCCGCTCCCAAGTTTTCCACTTTGTCCTCCAATTCTATCTCCTTGGCAATACTGACTCCGTCATTAGTGATAGTGGGAGCTCCGAATCCCTTGTCTAGAACAACGTTTCTGCCTTTGGGGCCTAAAGTCACCTTAATAGCGTCAGCTAATTTATCTGCCCCGATTTTTAATTGTTTGCGGGCGTCTTCTTTATATACTATTTGTTTTGCCATAATTGTTTATAGTTCTTCTTGAGCTTCCCCAAGAATCGCCAGAATATCTTCCTCCCGAACGATTAAATATTCTTTGTCGTTAATTTTTATCTCATTGGGGCTGTATTTGGTGAATAAGACCGTGTCCCCTACTTTCACTTCCAAAGGAATAATGTTCCCGGAAGAAGTCTTCTTGCCTGAACCGACAGCTACTACTTTGCCCTGCTCCGGCTTTTCTTTTTCCACTGTTTCCGGAAGCAAAATTCCGGATTTGGTTTTTTCTTCTTGAGCGATAGTCTCAATAAGAATATGATCTGATAATGGTTTTATGTTCATAATTTAGTGAAACAAAAAACAGAAAATGTTCTGCTTTGCCGTAAATTAAAGGCGACCTTTTAATTATTAATTTACTTAAATTTAAAGCATCTTCAGTAAAAAGTCAAGGATTGTTGACTTTTTGCCTCCCTAATGGTATCCTAAATAAATTATGAGTCTCATTGAACGCTTAGTCGTCCAAATCGTAATTGCCAACTTGGGTCTTTGGGTTGCGGTAAAATTGCCGATTTCCGGAGTGGAGTTTAGCGGCAGCCTCCAGCAATTGTTTTTAGCCGGCTCGATCCTAGGCTTAATCAATTTCTTTATCAAACCGGCCTTAAAGGCAGTGACTCTGCCTATCCGGATATTGACTTTTGGTTTATTCAGTCTGGTAATAAATATGGGCATGGTTTGGACTATTGATATCATGTTCGAGGAACTTGTTATCAAGGGTCTGGGTCCGCTTTTCTGGACCACTGTCATAATCTGGCTCTTCAGCCTGCTGGTTTCCTTTTCGGCTAAAGACAGATAGCCAAATTCAATTTAATCTGCTATCATAACCATATGAAAGAATTCTTAGTAATCGCGCAAATAATCGTTTCTGTTTTAGCAATAGTTTTTATCCTGCTGCAGCAAAGAGGAACCGCTTTGGGTTCTGCTTTCGGCGGCAGCGGCGGCGGAGGAGCTTACTCCTCCCGCAGAGGTCTGCAACAGAAGCTCTTTGTGGCAACAATAGTGGTTGTCGTCCTTTTCGTAGTCTTTGCTATTTTGAACCTAGTTCTCTAACCCTATATTGTGGATAAAATTCCTAATCTTAATTTAAAGGAGTGGTTAAGTTGGTATAAAAATAAAAAATGGCCCACTAAAAAGCAATGGGGCTGGTTTTGGAAGATTTTAAGCCGAAGAGAAAAGCTTGTTTTCGCTGTTTGCTGCTTATTGTTTCTTAGCTCCTTTGCAGTTTTGGGAAACAGTTTTTATTTAAAAAATACCGAGATCGGGCCGGCCACAGCCGGAGAATTCAACGAAGGAGTGATCGGCCAGCCAAGATTCATCAACCCGATATATATTTCCTCCAATGACATTGACCGGGATTTAGTTGAAATTTTATTCTCCGGATTAATGAAATACGACAGTGAAGGCAAAATAGTCTTGGATTTAGCCAAGGATTATAAGGTGGAAGAAGAAGGCAGAATCTTTGAGTTCTCTTTGAAAGATAATATTTGTTGGAGCGACGGGAAAAAGCTTACTGTTGACGATATCATCTTTACCATAGAAACAATTCAGGATTCAAGCTACAAGAGCCCTCTGCGGGCAAACTGGCTGGGAGTGGAAATGGAAAAAGTCTCCCAGGAAACAATCCGCTTCAGGCTGCAAAAGCCTTATAACGCTTTTCGGGAAAGATTAACCCTGAAAATTATCCCGGCCCATATTTGGAAAGAAATTCCGGTAGAAAATTTCCATCTGGCCAATTACAACCTTAATCCTGTCGGCTGCGGGCCTTACCGCTTTAAAGCTCTGACAAAAGACGAATTGGGATACATAACCTTATTGGAACTGGAAAGCGACCCTAATTATTTCGGGGAAAAACCATATATTCCCAAATTCAGCTTTCATTTCTTTGACAACGAAGAAGAATTAAAAACGGCCGCTCAGGCAAAACAAATTCAGGGCTTTTCTGCGCGCATCGCTCCCGAAGCCAATGGTTTTTCTGAATACGAATTAACAATCCCCCGTTACTTTGCTCTTTTCTTCAATTCTGACCCGGAAGCGAAAAGAATTTTCAGCGACCCGGATTTGAGGCAGGCCTTGAATTATGCCACTGATAAGGAAAAACTGCTCCAGGAACTGCTGGACCAGCAATACTATTTCAGCGCCCAGATCATTGATTCCCCTATTCTCCCCCAGCTTTACGGATACGATCCTCCGGCAGAAACTTATCAGTTTGATATTGACAAGGCTAAAGAACTGCTGGACCAAGCCGGGTTTAAAGAAGATACGGACGGGATGAGAAAAAGAATAATCAACAAAGACGCTTCTTTTAAATTAACCAGCGACTTAAAAACAGGCTCCCAGGGAGTGGAAGTCAAGGAATTGCAAAAGTGCTTGGCCAAGGACCCGGAAGTTTATCCGGAAGCGAACACCACCGGCTATTTCGGCAGACAAACCAAAGCAGCGGTCATTAAATTCCAAGAAAAATACGCCAGCGAGATTCTGAAGCCGGTGGGATTAAGCTCGGGGACCGGAACAGTGGGCAGGTCAACCAGAGCCAAGTTGAACGAATTATGTTTTCAGGGCTTGGAAACAGTAACTCCTCTTAAATTCTCCTTAGTCACTGTTCAGGATTCTGTTTTAGCGGAAGCGGCTTCTCTTCTGAAAAAACAATGGGAAGAAGGCCTGGGGCTGGAAGTGGAGATTAAAACAGTCAAACTTTCAAATCTGGAAAGAGATGTGGTCAAACAAAGAGATTACGACTGCTTGCTGTTCGGTGAAGTTTTGGGGATTATCCCCGACCCTTTCGCTTTCTGGCATTCTTATCAAAAACAAGATCCCGGATTAAACCTATCCAGCTATGAAAATGAAAAAGCGGACCGCTTGCTGGAGGAAGCCCGGGAAAGTTCAAATCCGGAAGTAACCAGAGAAAAACTGGAAAAATTCCAAGACATTTTGATTGCTGACGCTCCTTGCATCTTTTTATACAATCCCAATGTTCTTTACCTGGTTTCTTCGGAAGTAAAAGGAGTGGAAGCAAATTTAGTGGCCAATCTCTCTAAAAGATTCAGTAATATAGAAAAATGGTATATAAAAGCAAAAAGAAACTGGAAATAAAACCAGTCATTAGACACTTAAAAGAGATAAAGGAAGTTCTCTATGACCAAAAATGGGCTGCCAAAGCCCCTGATTGCGAGTTGTACTATATGTACCGGGGAATGAAAAAAGAGAACGGCTTTAGATACGATGTTACTGTTATTCCTTTTCAAATGCTGGGCCAGGAATTTATTAAAACAAAAGGGCATTACCATGTCAGATTCCGGCAAGAATTGTATCAGGTTTTGGAAGGAAGAGGAATCTTTTTAATGCAAAAAACCAAAGGAAGCAGAGTGGAAGATGTTTGCGCGATTAAAGCTAAAAAAGGAGATGTTCTTGTTATTCCTCCCCATTATGGTCATGTCACCATTAACCCGGGCAAGCAGGAATTGAAAATGGCCAACTGGGTATCGGAAAACTGCAAAAGCGATTATTCTTTTATCGCCAAGAAACAAGGAGCTTGTTATTTCGCCATAAAAGATAAAACAAGGCTTAAGTGGGTAAAGAATGAAAATTATCAGGAAATTCCCAAACTGCGCTTTGAAAAACCTTTAAAAAAAATGCCAAAGGATCTAAGCTTTCTCAAATAAACCCACACGGGCAGGTGGTGAAACTGGTAGACACGCAGCGTTCAGGACGCTGTGAGAGCAATCTCTTGCGGGTTCGACTCCCGCTCTGCCCACCAGCGTTCCGTGATCACGGAACTAAACTAAAAAATTAAAATCTAAAAACTGCAATCTAAAAATTAAAACAAAGAAACAAATCTCTTTTTAATTTTTTATTTCAGTTTTAAATCTATAATATGTATGCACAAAAACAAATAAGCAAGCATCTGCGTCTTATCCCTCTCGGAGGGCTGGGCGAAGTTGGCCGCAATATGATGGTGCTGGAGTACCAAAAAGACGTAATAATCATTGATATGGGCTTAAAAATGCCCGGAGAAGAGCTGCCGGGAATCGACTATATCATTCCCAACATTTCTTATTTAAAAGGCAAGAACGTGCTGGGAATCATTATCACTCACGGACATTACGACCATATTGGCGCCATTCCCTATTTTATTGATAAGATCGGCGTCAAGACTCCTTTCTTCACCGGAGGATTAACCCGGGGAATAATTATTAAAAGACAAGAAGACTTCAAGCATCTACCCAAGCTTAACATCACCACCGTCAAAGACGGAAGCAAAATTAGACTGGGGCGTTTTGAAGTTGAATTTTTCCACCAAAACCACAGCATCGCCGATAATTTCGGTTTAATAATAAGAACGCCAGTGGGAAACATTGTCCACACTTCCGATTTTAAATTTGACGACAATCCGGTCAATGACTCGCCCACTAATTTTGCCAAGCTGAAAAGAATCGGAGAGCAAAAGATTCTCTTATTGCTTTCCGACTCAACCGGAGCGGAAATTGAAGGCCATTCCCTCTCCGAAAAAACAATCATGGAAAACCTGGAAGAAATCTTCAAGAAAAGCAAGGGCAGAATAATCGCGGCCACTTTCGGCTCGTTGATCAATAGAATTCAGCAGATTATCACTTTGTCTGAAAAATACGGACGCAAAGTGACCGTTAACGGCTACAGCATGAAAACTAATGTGGAGATCTGCCAAAACCTGGGCCATATCAAGGCCAATAAAGGAACTTTGATTCAGTCTAAAAACGTTGCCGACTATCCCGATTCGCAAATAACTGTTCTCTGCACCGGAGCCCAAGGAGAAGAAGAAGCAACTTTAATGAGAATTATCAATCACGAACACCCTTTCTTGAATCTCAAAAAAGGAGACACTATGATTTTTTCTTCTTCGGTTATTCCGGGAAATGAAAGATCGGTGCAAATGCTTAAAGACGATATTTTAAGGCAGGGAGCCAAAATTTTCCATTACAAAATGATGGATATCCATGCCGGCGGACACGCCCACCAAGAAGAGTTGAAAGAAATGATCAGGATAATGAAGCCTAAATTCTTTATGCCTATCCACGGACAATATTCAATGCAAATAAGCCATATTGAATTGGCTCAAGAAGAGGGAATGTTGGAAGAAAATACTATTGTGCCGGAAAACGGAAACATTATTTACTTAGAGCCAAATAAAATCTTTGTCAGCAAGAAAGAAAAAGCGCCGGCCGGTCCGGTTATGGTTGACGGCTTGGGAGTCGGCGATGTGGGAGAAATTGTGCTGAAAGACAGGCAGACATTGGCCAAAGACGGAATGTTTGTTATTATAGCAATAGTTGACCGGCAAACCGGCAAAATCAAAACTTCGCCCGATATTATTTCCCGAGGATTTGTTTATCTCAGGGAATCAAAAGAGCTGCTGCATCAAACCAGAAAAAAAGTGGTTGAGATCATAAGTAAAACGGTTGAATCGGAGGGAGCGGTTAACTGGAATCACACTAAAGAAGATGTGCGCCGGAAGATCGGAAAATTTCTTTTTACTAAAACTAAGCGAAAACCGGTGATTCTGCCGGTGATCATTGAAGTATAATATGCGAGTATTCAGCGGCATCAGGCCGACGGGAGACCTTCATATCGGAAACTATTTAGGGGCTATCAAGCAATGGATTGAACTGCAAAATGAAAATGAATGCGTTTTTTGCATTGTTGATCTGCACGCCCTAGTCACCCCTTGGGATCCTAAAACTCTGCAAAAAAACATTCTGGAAACAGCTGTCGCCTATCTGGGCGCCGGTTTGGACCCGGAAAAATGCATTCTTTTTATCCAGTCGCAGGTCAAAGAACACAGCGAATTAAACTGGCTGTTGAATAACATTTGTCCCTTGGGCGAACTTTTCCGCATGACCCAATACAAAGAAAAATCAAAGCAGTATAAGAACAATGTCAATATGGGACTGCTTGATTATCCCATTTTAATGGCCGCAGATATTCTGCTTTATCAAACCCATGCCGTGCCCGTGGGCGAAGACCAGAAACAGCACGTGGAATTGACCAGAACAATTGCCCGAAAGTTCAACAACAAATTCGGCGATGCCTTTGTGGAGCCGAAAGCCATGATTTCCAAAAACGGAGCCAAAATAATGTCTTTGCAGGAACCGAAGAAGAAAATGTCAAAAACAGGCAACCCCAAAGGCTGCATCGGCTTATTTGACGAACCGAATGACATTAAAAAGAAAGTAATGTCAGCGGTCACCGATACCGGAAAAACTATTAAATACAGTCCGAAAACAAAGCCGGGCATCTCCAATTTATTGACTATTTACAGTTTGTTCAGCGATGCTCCGATCAAGGAGATAGAAAAAGAATTCGCAGGCAAAGGCTACGGAGCTTTTAAAAAAGCGCTTACTGAACTGCTGATTCTCAAGCTGGAGCCTTTCCGCAGAAAAAGAAAAGAGCTTCTCAAAAGAGAAGTCTATACCACTGAAATATTAAACAAGGGAGCCAAGAAAGCCCAAGTGATTGCCGCCTCAACTATGCAGAAAGTTAAAAAGAAAATGGGTCTGCCTAGTTAAAAATTTTAACGCCGGTTTTGCAGTATTAAATCGCTATACGAACCTTCTATAAAATTATCCTCCTCGATATTGAACAAATCAAGAAATTCCTTGATTTGTTTTTTTAGCTTTGGCAAATCATCTTCGTTTTCTCCTCTTGCCTCTACTTCAATAAATTTCCCCAATTCCTCAACATTATCAATATGGAATCTTATATTATTTAAGATCCAAACTTCTCTTTTTTTTCTGACAATAACTTTTACTCCCAATGCCTTGGATAATGAAGGAACAATATTAGAGCCTTTTTGAATTATTGACACAAGAAATTCGCTTTTTTTCGGAGTTGAAATGTTTTCTCGATTATATTGAATTAGAATATCCTTTATATCTCCTGTTCTCGCTTTCAATCGCCCCTGCGGCACATTAAAATAGATATCTTCCATATTAAATACACCAATTAATTGCGCTCCTTTTTGGGAAATAATATTTCTGATTTTATTCTGATCTTCAAACATAGCTTTGATCTCTATATCAATCCCCTTTTTTTGAAGCTTTATATCCATTTTTTGTTTAAAATTGAATCGGATTTTTCCACAAAACCGAAGTTATCGGCAAAATTTTCCAAAGAAAACTTATGCAGTTTTTTGTTTTTTGACGCAACCATATCTTCAAGGATTATCACTCTATATCCTCTTATCGCGCCAGACCGGGCAGTGCTGTCAACGCACACAGAGGTGGAAATTCCTGCAATCAAAATATTCTTAATCTTGTTATTCTTAAGAAAAGATTCTAGATTGGTGTTATAAAATCCATCAGGAGTTGTTTTGATAATAACTTTATCTTTTTTATTTATTTTTAAATAAGAAGCTGATCCTTGTTCTTTTGGCAAACAAAAAGAACAAGGCTTTCCCTTAATTCTATAATTATCATAATTGGCCAAGATATGCGCTATAATTATTCCTTTTCTTCTAAAGCTATTTAATTTTTTTTCTATTCTCCCGGCAAGCTCTATGTTTTGCTCAACAGGATATCCCATCAGGTGATATTTAGAATCTTCAGCACAAAAATCGTTTTGCATATCAATAACAATCAACGCAGTATTTGAAGCTTCCATTTTATTGTTTTAATATTATCAGCGTATAATTTTGCTGAATCTAATCTATTTTTGAAAATTCTTCCACATCTGGCTGGCGCGCGGCTTAGTGTCGCCGATATATTTGCTGCTTGATTTTTCGGAATAAGACTTCTCGCAGGGCGATGAAAGCAGTTCAAAGGCCATTTGGGCGATCGGCATCTTATAATAAAGCAGGATAGGCAAACTGGCTGTGTTGTGCAGCTCCAATGTCATTTTTAAGGAATTGCCCGGGTCAAGAAAACCGGCCGTAACATGGATAAGCAGGCCTAAGCGGCCAACAGAGCTTTTGCCCTCCAAACGGCCAACCATTTTGTCTGACACGCCGGTTCTCTCATAAATCATGCCTAGGGCAAACTCTCCCGGATGAAGCACAAAAGGTTTTTCTTTTTCTATTTCCACTTCATCCATTAAATTATCTATTGTTTTTTTAGGGTCAATAACATAGTTTTGGTTAGTGTCAAACACAAGAAAATGTCTATCAAGGCGCAAATCTATTGAGGCGGGCTGAAGATCTTTTTCATTGAACGGGTCTATAATAATATCACCGGCCTGAATTGCTTTTTTAATGTCTTTGTCAGATAAAATCATATAATTTAATTATTTAAAATTAATAATTTACTAATCTGCTTCACTTTTTCTTCTTTTAGTTTTTTGCTGTCAGCTTCCAGATTCAACCGCAATAGATTTTCCGTGTTTGAAGGCCTGAGATTAAACCAATAATCAGGAAATTCCACTGTTAATCCGTCTAGCCAGGAAATCTTTCCTTTTTTCTTATATCTTTCAGCCATCTTTTTAAGAACTTGCTTTTTCTTTTCCACTATGAAATTAATCTCGCCGGAAGAATGATATTTTCTTAAAGGCTTTATTATCTGAGATAATGTCTTGTCAGCCAGCATTGCCAGTACCATAAAAACAACAGTTAAAGGAGATTCAATGTAGCCGTTGTCTTGAAGATAATAATGTCCGGAAAGCTCTCCGCCAAAAACTATCTTTTCTTTTCTCATTGTTTCCTTGATAAAGGAATGGCCGATGCGGGAAGGCACGGCAACGCTTCCATGCTTTTCAATCTCTTCTTTGACTATTCTGCTGGACCTGATGTCATACAATATCTTGCTCCTGGGAAAACAAGAAGCAAGCAGAGCGGTGATCAGGTCTCCGGGAACCTCTTTTCCTTTTTCGTCAATAAAAACAACTCTATCCGCATCGCCGTCAAAAGCAATGCCCAGATCAGCTCTTCTTTTTTTAACCTCTTTCTTGATGTCGGCTAAATTCTTAGCCAGCAAAGGATTGGGCAGATGATTGGGGAAAGAGCCGTCCAAATCAAAGTAAAGCGGATAAACTTTACATTTCAGCTTTTTGAATAATTCGGAAACAACCAGGGAGCCCATGCCGTTGCCGGCATCAATAACCACCCTGAACTTCCTAATCTTCTTTGGATTGATCTGCTGCCAAATATCTTTCAAATAGCTGTCTTTAATATTCTTCTTATAATACCGGCCCTTAAGCTTTGCTTTTTTATTACCTTGAAGAGCCAATTCTTTGATTTCTTTTAATCCGCTGACGCCGCTTAATGGTTTGGCCGCTTCTCTGACCATTTTTAAGCCGTTCTGCTCACCTGAATTATGGGAGGCGGTAATTTCTATTCCCCCATCGGCTTTAAGATGAATTACGCTGAAATAGAGCATGGGAGTGGAAACCAGGCCAACATCTATCACCTTGGCTCCCTGGTCTCTAATCCCTCTGGTTAAAGCCTTGAATAAAGAAGGAGAGGAAAGCCGGCAGTCTCTGCCAACCACGATTTTCTTAGCCTGAAGAAACTTAACATGGGCTCGGCCGATCTCGTAAACCGTTTCTTCGTTAATCTCTTCTGGATAAACTCCCCTGATATCGTAGGCCCTGAAAATGCTAGGATTGATTTTCATATGTTTTTATTATAACATAGAGCTGGAATCTTGACGATTCAGCTTTTACTTGTTATCATCTTATATTATGAAGTATTATAGACTAACTTACCTTATTTCTCCAGAGCTGGCTGAAGAAGAAGCAAAAAAAATCCAGGAAAGCTTAAATTCTTTGGTGCAGAGCAAGAATGGAATCTTAACATCCGGCACTTCTAATCTTATTAAAAGAAGCCTGGGCTCTCCCATTCAAAAGAAAAACAGCGCCTATTTAGGTAGTTTGGAGTTTGGCTTAGAAGTTGAAAAGGTAGCAGAACTGCAAAAAGAGCTCAAAGAGAAGAAAGAAATTCTTCGTTTTATGCTTATTTTCAAAAAACCAACCAAACCGGAAGAAGAAAAAAAGCCCAGAAGGAAAAAACCGGAGCCAAAAGAAGATAAAGTTGAATTAAAAGAGATGGAGGACAAATTAGACGAAATTCTTGATAAATAATAAATTAATTTAAATACTTATGAATTTAAATAAAGTTATTTTAGTGGGAAGAGTAACATCAGACCCGGAATCAAAGACTATTCCTTCGGGGCAGTCGGTTTGTTCTTTTGGCATGGCGACCAATATGGTTTGGTCTGACCAGAACAAGCAAAAACAGGAGAAAACAGAATTTCACAACATTGTTTTATGGAGAAAGCTGGCCGAAGTCGCTGGTCAATTTTTAACCAAAGGTTCTTTGGTTTTAATTGAGGGAAGGCTTCAAACAAGATCCTGGCAGGATTCTTCGGGAAATAAAAGATACCGGACAGAGATTATCGGAGAAAAAATGCAGCTAGGACCAAAATCCTTTGGCAAAACAAATCCAACAGCCGCACCAGCTCCGGCTCAACAAGAAAAACCAGCGCCGCAGGAAGATATTCCTGTTATTGAAGAAGAAGATGCTCCGGCGCCAAAAGAAAAGCCGGCAGAAGAAGAGATTGATATTAAAGATATACCTTTTTAAAAAATCATGGAATGTTATTTTTGCAAGCAAAATATAAGAGAAGTTGATTTCGAAAACACCGAACTGTTGACGCGTTTTGTTTCCGGCTTGGGAAAGATCAAAGCCAGGAAAAGAACCGGGCTTTGCTCCGGCCACCAAAAAAAACTGGCCCGAGCCGTAAAAAGAGCCAGGCATCTGGGCCTGCTCTCAGCAGTCAAGAAATAACAAAACCCCGCTTCGGCGGGGTTTTTAGTTACAAGTTATTGATATACTCGGTGATTTCTTTTTTTAGTTGTTTGGTGACAGCGGGGTTTTCCTTAAGAAACTCTTTGGCTGATTCAATTCCCTGCCCCAGTTTTACGTCTTTGTATTGAAACCAGCTGCCCGCCTGCTTCACTATCTTGTACTTTATTCCGGTCTTCAAAATATCGCCGAAATAGGAAATGCCCTCGTTATAGTAAATGTCAAACTCCACCACTTTGAAGGGAGCGGCCACTTTGTTCTTGACAATCTTGGCTTTGATCCGGG
Organism: bacterium; assembly: GCA_030594935.1. Taxonomy (GTDB): domain Bacteria; phylum Patescibacteriota; class Minisyncoccia; order Minisyncoccales; family JAGLPU01; genus JAGLPU01. The sequence continues at coordinate 10,968 of JAUVEE010000004.1, read as the reverse complement.
AACCGATTATTTCATCTCCGTGCTTTATTTGTCCGATCCTTCTCAGATCAATCCGCACCGAGGCGTAAAACTTTAAAGCCAGCCCTCCGGAAGTGGTTTCCGGATTGCCGAACATCACTCCAATTTTCATTCTGGTTTGGTTGATGAAAATGAGAACGGTTTTTGATTTGGCCAGAATACCTGACAGTTTTCTTAAAGCCGAAGACATTAAACGGGCCTGCAAGCCAATTTGGAATTCGCCTATTTCTCCGGCAATCTCCGCTTTGGGAGCCAGGGCGGCCACCGAATCAACCACGATCACATCAATTGTCTCCGACCTGATCAAAGTTTCCACGATCTGCAGAGCCTGCTCTCCCGAGTCCGGCTGGGAAATAAGAAGATCATTTACCTTAACGCCGATTCTCTTGGCGTAGGCGGGATCCATGGCGTGCTCAGCGTCAACAAAAGCGGCAATACCTCCTTTCTTCTGGGCCTCGGCTATAATATGCAGGGCCAAAGTGGTTTTGCCGGTGCTTTCCGGGCCGTAAATTTCAACTATCCGGCCGCGCGGAACTCCGCCCACTCCCAAAGCTGAATCCAGAGAAATAGAACCGGTGGGAATGGTGTCAACATCCACCGCTCCCACGTCTTTAAGCTTCATTATCGCTCCCTCGCCAAAACGCTGTTTAATTTCATTAATAGCTTCTTCTAAATTGTCTTCTTTGTTTTTTTCTTTATTCATAATAAGAAATATGTTTATTTAAACTGGCTAGATAATGTTCTCTGATCACTGAATCATTCAGTGTTTCGTTGTAAATCCTCACTTCGTCAATGATTCCTTCAAAATAGGCGCCGCTGTATCTTCCAATTTCAAGATTAACGGCATTGGTAAGCGTTGCCGCGCAGGAACTGGTATCTTGTTGAATCACTCCATTTACATACAATCTCATGCTATTATCCCTTCCTTTGACCGCCGCCAGATGGGTCCATTCCTCTAAAGGCAAGTCTTCGTCTGAATGGATATCGTCGCACTGCAGCCAAAATTTAATCTGGTCAGCAGCAGAATCGTATTCCAATAAATAATTATTGTTATTGTATTTCTGCACTATTCCCTGGCGCGCTCCGGTTCCGTCTCCCTTGCGATACACCCAGGCCTCAATTGTAATTTCAGTCAGAGGATTCAGGCTGGTTTTATTCCCGCAACCCAAATAACTACTGGTGCCGTTAAATTCCAAAGCGTTATTAAAGGTGGTAATATCATTGGCCACTAAAGTAACATTGTTCGGAGTGCAATGACTGCCATAGCCTGACATATCAGTATAAACCCCGCCGCTGCCTTCGTCAAAATCCCAAACTCCAATGGCATAAGCGCCAAAAGCCCGGTGGATTTGAGCGCTAAAAGAAATGTTCTTAGCCAGTTCCGCTTTGGCTTTGGAGCCGCTCAAGCTGACCAAAACAATCCCCGCTAAAATGCCGATAATGGCGATAACCACTAATAGTTCTATTAAAGTAAACGCTTTGGAATATTTTTTCATCATCTTAAGAAAAGTTGTCTTCTTCCGTTTCTTTGCCGGCATATATTTCCCGAGGTTTTGCCCCTTCTCCCGGACCAACCACTCCCTGTTCTTCCAGCATATCAATCAATCTGGCGGCCCGGGCATAGCCCACCCGCAGTCTTCTTTGCAGTAAAGAGGCGGAAGCTTTTTGCGCTTCAATCACTATCTCTTTCGCTTGTTCATAAAGAGGGTCGTCATCTCCGCTGCTATTGCCGTTAAAACCGGAATCATTATCAGGGTGCTCTATCTTTTCCTGAAGGCTTTGGGCCAATTCATCTTCTATTTCATCTTCCTGTTCCTCGTCTTTATTTGATTCCACAATATAGTTAATGACTTTTTTGACTTCTTTTTCAGAGATATAGACTCCTTGGATTCTTTTCGGCTTGCTGATTTCTCCGGAGATAAGGAGCATGTCACCGGCGCCTAAAAGCTTTTCCGCTCCGGCAGTGTCTAAAATTGTCCGGGAATCAATCTGAGAAGCAACTTGGAAAGCAATTCGGGAAGTAATGTTGGCTTTGATCAAGCCGGTCAAAACTTCTACTGAAGGCCGTTGAGTGGCAATTATCAAATGGATTCCCACTGCCCGGGCCATCTGCGCTATCCTGACAATTCCTTCTTCTATGTCTCTGCTCCGGGAAGCCATCAGATCAGCCAGCTCGTCAATGATAAGAACAATATAGGGCATGGATTCCATGTCTTCCGTTCTCTTCTTGTTGTAACTATCAATGTCCCTGGCATGCGCTTCAGCTAAAACCTTGAACCTCCTGTCCATTTCTCCGGTCAGCCATTTCAAGGCATTAACAACTTTGTGCGAATCAAAGATCACCGGAGTGAGCAGATGGGGCAGATTATTATAAACGGAAAATTCCACTCTCTTGGGGTCAACCAAAATCAGCTTTAAAGAACTGGAAGAATTTTGGTAGAGCAGGCTGAGAAGAAGGCTGTTCAAACAGATTGTTTTGCCGCTGCCAGTGCTTCCGGCCACCAATAAATGAGGCATGCGGGCCAGATCAGCGACAAAAGGAGTGCCGGCAACGTCGCGGCCCAGAATAAGATTGAGCCCGGGACCGGCGTCTTGCATGCCCGAGGCTTCTATTAAATCCCTGAATCTAACCACCGCCCTTTGCTTGTTCGGTATCTCAATTCCCACCAGGGAGCGGCCGGGAATCGGAGCTTCCACCCTGATAGGATGGGCGGCCAAAGCCAAAGAAAGGTCATTGGCCAGGTTGGTGATCTTGGCCACTTTTACTCCTTCGGCCGGCTTGAAAGTGTATTGGGTGACGGTCGGACCGATGTTGACTTCTGACATTTCAACCGGAATGTCAAAATTCTGCAATGTTCTTTTGATAATGGCGCCGTTCACTTTAATGTCTCCCGACATTGGAGCGTCCTTGTCTTTTTCCAGCAAGCCCAGGGAAGGGATCTTATCGTCTTGAGAGCTGGTTTTTAATTCAATGCCGGAAGAAACTTTGGATATCGTGAAAGAGGGTTTTTCTTTTTTAACCTCCGCCGGCAAAGGAGAAACAAAAGCCGGCATTTTCTGATTATCTTTAATCTCTTTTGTTTCAAATTGAGCTTCTTTAAAAGGGGTTTTATCAGCTTTTTCTTCTTTCTCCGGCTGTTTCCGCAAGGGAAGGAAGTGCCAAAAAATCAAGCCGGCGATAATAAGCAGGCCAAGAAAAAGAACTTGGGACACCCAAAAGCCAAAGAGCTTGACCAAAGGAAATCCAATGATATTCCCCAGCCAGCCCCCGTCACCGGAATAACCAAGAGAAAAATTCTCCAACAATTCCTTTTGGGTTAAATCCAGCACTCCTAAAATGCCGGAGAGGCCGAGAATCAAGAAGCAAAAGGATAAAATTATCGGACCTCCTTTATAGGAATACTCCTTATCCTCGTCTTTGTTTTGATTAAAATAAATAAACCCGCCAACCACGAAAAGAAAAGGCAAAACAATAACCGTTTTGCCGATAAGGACTTCAAAAGCCCGCATAAAAGCTGTTCCGGCAACGCCGGCTTTATTAAAAAAAGCCAGCGAAATTATAATCGCGGCCAAAAACATCACTATCCCCCATACTTTTTGTCGGGTTTCTTCAGGCAAAGCAAACCGGCTCGTTTGCTTTTTTTTAAGCGCTGTCTTTTTCCAGACAGAATTTTTGCGTTTTTTGAGATTTCTTTTTTTAACCACAGCTAAAAATAGCTTAATTTTTCAACAGGACCTATTTTTTGAATCCAGTGCCTGCTGGTATCAGTTTACCAATTATTACGTTTTCTTTCAATCCCCTCAACTTATCTTTTTTGCCTTCCAGGGAAGCTCTGATCAAAACCCGGGAGGTTTCCTGGAATGACGCTGCCGACAAAAAACTGTCCGTGCTTAAAGCCACTTTGGTGATTCCCAAAAGAACAGGAACTCCTTCGGCCAGTTTCTTCTTCTCCTTTGCTAAAAATCCGTTCTCTTCGGCAAAACGAGAAGGCTCTACGATTTCTCCCGGCAAAAAAGAGCTGTCCCCTGTTTTTTTAATTCTGACGCGGGAAAACATTTGACGGACAATCACTTCGAAATGCTTATCATGGATATTCACTCCTTGAGAGACATAAATCTTTTGCACCTCGTTGGTAATATGGTGCTTGGTTTTTTCCATTCCCCTTATTTTGAACACTTCCTTGATATCCAGGCTTCCTTCGCAAAGCTGCTGGCCCTTGGCAATATCGTCTCCCTTTTTGACCCATATTTTCATCCGACTAGGAATCTTATATTCAATCAATTCTTCTTTCTTGCCTTTTTTAATCTCACTAGGCTTGATTTCGATCAATCCTTCTTTGCTGATTTCCATTACTTTTCCCTCTACCGCTGAAATTTCCGCTTTAGTCGGCGGGATTCTCATTTCAAAAATCTCTTGAACCCGCGGCAAACCCATGGTGATGTCCCCGCCGCCGGCCACTCCTCCGCTGTGAAAAGTTCTCATAGTCAGCTGTGTTCCCGGCTCGCCAATGGCTTGGGCCGCAACCACTCCCACGGCCATGCCTATTTTCACCAACTTATTGCTGCCCAAATCCCAGCCATAGCACTTCTGGCATACTCCTTTGGTCATCTTGCAGCTCAAAGGAGAGCGCACTTTGACTTTTTCAATCTTGGCTTTAATTATCGCGGCTGCTTTTTCATCATCAATCATTTCTCCCTTTTTAATGATTTTTGCTATATCTTCCAAACATATCCGTCCTAAGATTTTGAAAAGAAAATTCTGGGAAAGCGCCTGGGAATCAGCCAATAAAACTTCAATTCCCTCTTTGTCTCCGCAATCCTCTTCTTCCACAATCACCTCATGAGCAACATCAACCAAACGCCTGGTAAGATACCCGGCGGTGGATGTCCGCAAAGCGGTGTCCGCTGTTCCTTTTCTGGCTCCGTGAGTGGAAATAAAGTACTCTAACACGTTAAATCCTTCTTTATATGAGCTTTTTATGGGCAATTCAATGATTTGTCCGGTCGGGTTGATCACCAGCCCTTTCATGCCGCTCATTTGCACTGTCTGAGACCAGGAACCCCTGGCTCCTGAGTTGACAATAGAATTCACCGAACCTAATTCAGGCAGAGCTTCCGGAACCAGTTTCTCAATTTTTGATTTGGTTTGCTGCCAGATTTCGACAATCTGAGTATTCTTTTCTTCGGCCGAAAGCGAACCTTTGCTGTAATAATTTTCTATTGTTTCCACGTTTTTCTCGGCTTCAGCCACCAGCTCGGTCTTTTGCTTGGGAACAATTAAGTCATCCATTCCCCAGGTAATTGAAGAAATAGTGGAATATTCAAAACCCAATTCTTTTATTTTATCCAAACATTCTTCACAAACGGCAAAATCATAATTCTTAACCACCTCGGCTGTCACCTGTCCCATTTTGCCTGAATCTATTTCTTCGTTGACAAAAGGATGCCCGCTAGGCAAAGCCACGTTAAATAGGATCCGGCCGGCCGTAGTCTCAATTATTTCTTTTTCCTTGATCCTTACTTTTATTTCAGCGCGCAAATCAATCGCTCCGGTGTCCCAGGCTAAAATCGCTTCATTCTTAGAGCCGAAAAGCTTTCCTTGGCCCAAGGCTTCTTTTTTTATTCTGGTTAGCCAAAAACAGCCCAGCACAATATCATTGGTGGGAGTGACTATTGGCTTGCCCGTAGCCGGTTTTAACAGATTAATAGAGGAAAGCATTCTTTCACTGGCCTCTTTTTGCGCTTCTTCGGACAAAGGAAGATGCACTGCCATTTGGTCTCCGTCAAAATCAGCGTTAAAAGCCTTGCAAGTCAAAGGATGAAGCCTGATCGCCTCTCCTTCCATCAAAACCGGCTGGAAAGCTTGGATTCCTAAACGGTGCAAGGTGGGCGCCCTGTTAAGCAATACTTTTCTAGTGGCCGCCACTTCTTCTAAAATAGCCCAAACTTCATCGCTCTGCTCTTCAATCAACTTGGAAGCCCCTCTAACATTATAGGCTAATTCTTTATCTAAAATCTTTTTAATGACGAAAGGCTTGAAAAGCTCTAAAGCCATTTTTTTCGGCAAACCGCACTGGGATAACTTTAAATTTGGACCAACCACAATTACCGACCGGGCGGAATAATCCACCCGCTTGCCCAGCAGGTTCTGGCGAAATCTTCCCTGTTTCCCTTTGATCATATCTGCCAATGACTTCAAAAGTCTTCTTCCGCCGGTGGTGGCCTGAGTCATTATTCCTTTCCTCATGCCGTTATCGATCAAAGCGTCCACTGCTTCTTGAAGCATTCTTTTCTCGTTCCTGACAATAACTTCGGGAGCGGAAATTTCCAATAAATATTTTAGTCTGTTATTCCTGTTAATAACCCGGCGATAGAGGTCGTTTAAATCAGAAGAAGCGTAGCGGCCCCCGTCTAACTGAACCATGGGCCTTAGATCAGGAGGCAAAATAGGCAAAACCGTTAAAAACATCCATTCCGGCCTGATCTTTGCTCTGGTCATTCCCCGCAAGAGCTTTGATCTTCTTAAAATTTTAACTCTGTTGGCCGGCAAAGCCTCGGCCGCTTCTTCCTTTAATTTAGCCGCTGTTTTTTCCAGATCAATTTCAGAAAATATCTTGCGCAGCACTTCAGACCCGGTTCCGGCTTCAAACACCTGCCCGTATTTGAAAGACATTTCATTATATTCCACTTCGGAAAGAATTTTTAAGTATTTTAGCTCTGAAACCTCGCTTTTAACCCTATCTCTGGATTTTTTCAAACTATCTAAGGCTGTTTCCAGTTCTTTTTTGTGCTTGATCTCCCCTTTTTTCTCTTTTACTTTCTGCTTATACTCCTGCTCTATGCTCTGCAGCACTTCTTTCCGGGCATCTTCGCAAACGCTGGTCACCACGTAGCTGGCAAAGTAAATCACTTTCTCGATCTGCTGGGCGGGCAAATCCAAGACCATGCCCATTCTGGAAGGCAGGCCGCGCAAATACCAAATATGGGAAACCGGACAGGCCAGCTTGATGTGTCCCATTCTCTCCCGCCGAACCGAGGATTTGGTCACTTCCACTCCGCATTTGTCGCAAACCACTCCCTTATAGCGAATTCTCTTATACTTTCCGCAATAACATTCATAGTCTTTTTCCGGTCCGAAGATCTTTTCGCAAAAAAGACCGTCCTTTTCCGCTTTCTGGGTCCGGTAGTTGATCGTTTCCGGCTTGACCACTTCTCCGTGAGACCAGGACAAAACATCGTCCGGAGAAGCTACTTTTATTCTTATTGACTCTAAATCAGATACCTTCATATGGATATGAACCATAAGCTTGAATACTGGAAACGCAATGTTTCCAGCTTCAGGTTTTATGTTTCAGGATTGTTGGATTTTTCCAATATTTCTATATTTAATCCCAGTGATTTCAATTCCGCGATCAGCAGATTAAATGAAGCTGGAATATTGAGATTTCTTATCGGCTCGCCTTTGAGAATTGCTTCGTAAGCAGCAGCTCGGCCAATAATATCATCTGATTTAATAGTTAATACTTCCTGTAAAATATGGGCGGCGCCGTGCCCCTCCAAAGCCCAAACTTCCATCTCTCCGAATCTCTGCCCGCCAAATTGGGCTTTTCCTCCCAAAGGCTGCTGAGTGATCAAAGAGTAGGGGCCAATGGAACGCATGTGCAGCTTGTCTTCCACCATATGGATCAGCTTCAGCATATAATTATAGCCCACGGTAATTCTTTCGGAAAAAGGAATTCCTGTTTTGCCGTCATAAAGGACAGCTTTGCCGTCTTCCGGCAAGCCGGCTTTTTTCAGCTCCGCTTTAATGTCTTCTTCGGTCGCTCCATCCAGAGAAGGAGTAACCGCGATATAGCCCAGTTCATGAGCCGCCCAGCCAAGATGGGTTTCCAAGATCTGTCCGATGTTCATCCGGGAAGCAACCCCGAGCGGATTCAAAATAATATCTATCGGAGTGCCGTCTTCCAGGAAAGGCATTTCTTCTTCCGCCAAAACCTTGGAAATCACTCCCTTGTTGCCGTGCCGTCCGGCCAGCTTGTCTCCGGCTTGGATCTTTCTTAATTGAGCCACTTCCACTTCCACCTTCTTAATAACTCCCGGCTCCAGTTTATGCCCTAATTCCCGGGAAAAGATCTTTACTCCCACCACTCTTCCTTTTTTGCCGTGCTCCATTCTTAGAGAAGTGTCTTTCACTTCTTTGGCTTTTTCTCCAAAAATAGCCCGAAGCAGCCTCTCTTCCGCGGTTAGATCCACTTCTCCTTTGGGGGAAATTTTGCCCACTAAAATATCGCCGGAATTCACTTCGGCTCCAATTCTAATGACCCCTTCTTCGTCCAGATCTTTTAATTTTTCTTCGCCGACATTGGGAATATCGCTGGTGGTCATTTCCGGACCCAGTTTTGTTTCTCTGACATCAACGGAAAAGTTTTCCAAATGAATTGAGCTGTAATAGTCGTTCTTGACCAAGCGCTCCGAAATTACGATCGCGTCTTCAAAATTTCCGCCTCTCCAAGGCAAAAAGGCCACTAGAATATTCTGGCCCAAAGCCAGGCAGCCCTTATCAGTCGCTCCTCCTTTGGCCAGAACATCTCCTTTGTTTACCTTTTGCCCCTTTTCAACCACTGGTTTCTGATGCAGGCAAGTATATTGGTTGGTGCGGATAAATGTTCTTAAATTATATGTCTTTTCTCCTTTGGTTTTCTGCTTGACGACAATGTGCTCTCCGTCCACTTCTTTTATCACGCCCTCTTCTTGAGCCAGTATTACTTGTCCCGAATCTCTGGCCACCGGTCCTTCCATCCCAGTAGAAACCAGAGGAACATCAGGTCTGACCAAAGGCACGGACTGGCGCTGCATATTTGAACCCATTAAGGCCCTGGTGGCATCGTCATTTTGCAGAAAAGGGATAAGATTAGTGGCCGTGGAAATAAACTGCTGGGGAGAAACATCAATAAAATCAATCTTTTCTTTTTCAACTATTCCCGGCTTGCCCTTGATTCTGGCTTCCACTTTGTCCGAAACAATGTTTTTATTGTCATCAATGTCTATTCCGGCAGTGGCAATATTATATCTCTCTTCTTCGTAAGCGGAGAGATAATGGATTTCAGAAGTAACCTTTTCTTTGTTAACTTTAAAATAGGGAGTTTCAATAAAGCCATAAGGGTTGATTCTGGCGTAAATTGCCAGATGGTCAACCAAGCCGACATTCGGCCCTTCCGGAGTCTGAATGGGACAAATCCGGCCATAATGAGACGGCTGTACGTCTCTTACTTCAAATCCGGCTCTTTCCCTGGTCAAGCCTCCCGGGCCGGTGGCTGATAATCTTCTTTTGTGCTCCAGTTCAGACAAAGGGTTCTCATTGTCCATAAATTGAGATAATTGGCTGGAAGCGAAAAACTCCTTGACCACGGCGGAAAACAAGCGGGAATTAATCAGAGCCGAAGGAACTATTGCCTCGTCATCCAAGGTTGACATTCTGTCTTTGGCTATTCTTTCCATTCTCATTAAGCCGACTCTTAATCTGTTCTGCAGCAATTCCGGCAGTATTCTCACTCTCCGGTTTCCCAAATGGTCTATTTGGTCGGGCTGGGCTTCCGGGTCATTATTAAGGCGTATTATCTCTCTTACTACCGCAATAATGTCTTCCAGCTTCAAAACCCTATCCTCCAAGGAAATCTCTTTTTCCTTCACTTCTTCCGCTTTTCCTTTTTTGTTCTTTAAAAGCTCCGGCAGCCTCAGCCAGGTTTTCCATCTGCCCACTCGGGAAAAGTCGTATCTTTCAAAATTGAAAAACATGTTCTCGATCAATTCTTTGGCTGTTTCCGGAGTAGCCAAGTCTCCCGGCCGCAGCCGCCGGTAAACTTCCAATAAGGCTTCTGCCTGGGTTTTGCTGGGATCGCGCTCTAAGGTTTCCTCAATATATTTGACTTCTCCGGTGTCCAGATCGCTGAAAAGCTCTCTGATGCTGTTGTCCTGTTCCATGCCCAGGGCCCGCAAAAAGGTGGTCACCGGGACTTTTCTCTTGCGGTCAATTTTAAGAGCGATGGCGCCGGTGCTTTCAGTGCCGAATTCCAGCCAGGCTCCCCTGTTGGGGATGATCTTGGCTCCGAAATGATTCTTGTTTAAAATATTCTGGACAGTGAAAAAAGCTCCCGGAGAACGGATCAGCTGGGAAATAACCACTCTTTCCACTCCGTTGATAATAAAAGTTCCCCTTTCGGTCATTAAGGGGAAATCGGCCAGGAAAACTTCCTGTTCTTTTTCTTCTTTGGTTTTAAGATTGACTATTCTTGTTTTAACCCGCAAAGCCGCCTCGTAAGACTCATTATTCTTTTTCGCTTCCAAATCATCATTATACTTTGGCTTGGCCAGCTTATAGTCCAAAAACCAAAGCTCGTATTCTTTGCCGCTGTAATCTCTTAACGGTGAAATCTCGCTGAAAAGCTCTTTTAAATCTTTTTCCCAAAATCTCTGCCAGCTTTCCTGCTGGATTTTTAATAAATGAGGCAAAACCAAATTAACTTTTGATTTGCCAAAACTTTTGAATTTTATTCCCTCCATAAGCTGCTAAGCCACAAGACTCCCCGTCCCTCCCACAAGAGAAAAAACAGGATTAGTTATGATGCGGATAATTTTTATAATTGGAACAAAAAAACCTTCCTTAGCTTTTTCTAAGTTTTAAGGTTGAAAAAAAGATTCTTATTTACTTTTTGAAGTATGAAAAATCAAAAACAAAACAGCATTTAATATTCAAAATGTAACTCTTGATTAGAAGCATACTCTAACTTAAATAACTTGTCAAGTTTTTATTTTTTTCTTCAACCACTCTCTATACTTTTCCGCCATATCAGCAAAGCTTTTTTCATTGCCGCAGATTTCTTTTTGGCCGTCAACTATTTTAATCTTGGCATTCAGTTTAACTGGCCCGCTATGTCTGGGCACTAATCTCAT
>JAUVEE010000009.1 GCA_030594935.1 bacterium | reverse complement strand
AGTCAAAATACACGGATAAAAGGCATCCGGACAAAGTAAGATTCGCTAAAACCTTGGAGCAGGATCTGAAAAGAAGAGATTTTACGGTAAATGCCATGGCTGCTGAGCCAGACAAGTCAGGGTTAAAAATCATTGATTTGTTTGGCGGAGAAAAAGATTTAAAGAATAAGATTATTCGGGCAGTGGGCAAGGCCGAAGATAGATTTAACGAAGATGCTTTAAGAATGCTTAGGGCGGTCAGAATCGCTACTGTTATCGGCTTTACTATTGAACCGAAAACAGCAGCTGCTATCAAGAAAAACATTAGCTGGATGCGCTTTGTTTCCGCCGAAAGGATCAGAGACGAACTAATGAAGATTATCGCATCAGACAAAGCAGCCGAAGGAATAGAGCTTTTGCGCGGATCAGGGCTGTTAAAGCACATCATTCCGGAGCTGGAGGAGGGTTATGGCGTGGGCCAGAACAAACACCATATCCACGAGGTTTATAAGCACAATTTGCTTTGTTTGGAGTTTGCCGCTAAAAAGAGTTTCAACAAGTATGTTAAAATGGCTGCGCTTTTGCATGATGTGGGCAAGCCCAGGGTTAAAAGCGGCGAAGGCGCTGATTCCACCTTCTATAACCATGAGATTGTGGGAGCTAAAATGTGCCGGCAAATCCTAGATCGCTTGAAGTTTTCCAAGAAAGATATAGAAAAAATCACCAAATTGGTGCGCTATCACCTTTTTTACTATAATGTTGACGAAGTGGGAGAAGCTTCGGTGCGGAGATTGGTCCGCCAGGTTGGCACCGAAAATATGGAAGAGCTTTTGCAAGTGAGAATGTGCGATCGGATAGGCTCGGGCTGCCCCAAGGCAGAACCTTACAAGCTAAGGCACTTGAAATATCTGATTGAAAAAGTGGCCCAGGATCCGATTTCCGTAAAAATGCTTAAGATAAGCGGCAATGAAGTGATAAAAATCCTGAAAGCCAAGCCCGGACCGATAATCGGCGATATGCTTTCTGTTCTTTTGGGCCAAGTTTTACTTGAGCCGGAAAAGAACAAGAAAAAGCTTTTACAAGAGGAAGTTAAGAGATTAAGCAAATTATCGGGAAAAGACTTTCAAAAAGAAGTGAAAGAAGCCGAAGAAGAACGCCAGAAAATACAGACTAAGCGCGATGAAATGACTAAAAACAAGTATTGGGTAACCTAAATCCGGTTTGATGTGGAACTCAACGGGGTATAGTATAATGGTAGTATGCGCGCCTCGGGTGCGCGTGACCCCAGTTCGAATCTGGGTATCCCGACAAAGTTTAGCATATAAACCAGTTGTATTTAACTCAGCTGAACACAAACAAAGCTTTGACATTCTTCCAGAACTATATTAAACTAGAAATATGATAGTTAGAAATTCAATCAATTTTCATCATTATTCAACCTCTTGTTAGCGAAGAGTTGCTTTTTAGCGTAAATATAATTTGAACAACCTCTTCGCTGAAGAGGTTTTTTATTTAAAATCCATGAAAAAACTACAAATAGGAGTAATAGGTTCCGCAGCTGATCTTAAATACGGGAAAAACTGGAGAAAATAGCGGAACAAATAGGCCGTTTAATAACAGGTACCAAGGTTGAAACCGGAGCCCCTTATCTTAAGCCTTTCGGCAGACCAAAAGAATGGGCTTCAATTCCGCAAGAAAAAGCTTTTTCTCAATTCTGTTTGCGCCAGACCATTGATTTATGGGAAGAGATAGAAAGATTGTCCCGAAAAACCGTCAAATGCTGCGATTTAGAGCGAATACCTCTGGGGATATCACGCGACAGGGCTCGGTTTATAGACTGCTTGAAGTCTTTGCTTTAAAGAAAGTTCTTTTAATGTCCCGCCAAAGCGGGACTTTTTTATTGTCTGGTTTTCTTTTTTATGGTATTTCTAAATTATATCGGGCCTATAATTTAATGGTAAAATAGGGCATTCGCATTGCTCAAATGACAGTTCGATTCTGTCTAGGTCCACTAAAGCTTGTCTAAAAATTGTGATTTGTGGTAAAATAAAACAGCAAAGGTCGAAAGAGGGAATTAATTAATTGAATTTTAATTTTATGACCAAAGACAGATATTTTCTAATGACAGTAGTGATGGTGGCGATAGTCGCCGTTTTAACTATTTATTCTTATTACCAGAAAACAGTAGAAGAGGAATATTATATATCATTAGAGAAACAAGTCCTGGAAGAGCAAGGGAATAGAAATGTACCAAATGAAAGGGGAGCTTTAAAAAACCTTGATATAAGCCTGTTAAGGGGATTAGGAGACGAATTAAACGCGGCCTTAAAGCAATTTGCCGAGGATTTGATAGATATGGAGGAATTTTCTGGCTCTAATGCTGATTTGTCAGAAGTGGGCGAGTAATAAAATATTTACCAAATTTATTCTCTTTTTTTGATTGTCCACCTAGAGCTGTTTTATCTGTTTCCGTTGGTTCACAAGAAACAAATAGCGGAACGTAGTTTTATCGTAAAAACCAGCTTTTTAAGCCGGTTTTTTGTCTTTTGTCACACCTTTGTCACACCCCTATAAATAGCCGTTGTCTTGATACCATTTTACTGCTTTGGCAGCTGATTCCTTAAATGGCTTAAAATTTATCCCTAATTCCCTTTTTGCTTTTTCATTGGAGAAAAAGAAATTAATTTTATTGAATTTAACCATTTCCGGAGTTAATTTCGGTTTTTTCCCGGTGAAAAAGGAGATTGCTAAAAATAAATAAGAAAGCAGGAATAAAAACCAGTTGGGCAGGCAAAGAAAAGGGGGTCTTTTGTTTAAAGCTTGGGCTATGGTTTTTCTGATTTGATAAAAGCTGAGATTTTCTCCCACTAAAATATATCTCTCTCCTTTGGTTTCTTTTTTCCAGGCCTGGATTAGTCCCTCCACCACGTCTTCCACGTCAACCACTCCCAGTCCGCCGGAAATATACAAGAGGTTAAAAGGGAATTTAAAATCAAAAGTCAGGTCGCTCCTGATCTTTCTTATATCTCCCTCTCCGTACATTGAGCCGGGACAGAGAATAACGGCGTTCAGCCCTTTTTCTCTTCCTTTATTGATTTCTTTTTCTGCGAGGAATTTAGTGTCGCAATAGCTGATTTTCAAAGAGGAGAGGTTGTAAGGGGTTTGTTCGTCTGCCAGGCCTTGAGCGGTTCCCACTGCCACAGTTGAGCTGACATAAATTAATTTGGCTACTTTGTTAGCCAAACAAGCAGCCACTATATTTTTAGTGCCCTTAACATTAATATCATATTGCAGGGGATTGAGCTTGCTCCAATAAGAAACCAGTCCCACTAAATGGAAAACAATTTCACAGCCCTTAATTGCTTTGTTCACTTCTTCCGGATTTCTAATGTCTCCGGTTGCTGTTTCTCCTGAAAAATTTGAATCAGCGCCTTTTTCCTTGAAAATACGGACAGAGTGTCCTTCTTTTAACAGTCTCTTGACAAGGTGTCGGCCCAGGAAGCCGGTGGCGCCGGTAACTAATATTTTCATATTCTTGCTTGAATTATTATTGTTTTTATCTTATCATAACCTTGTATGGATATCCAATTTTTCCTATCCTGTCTTTACTTTTTCCTGCCTGCCTATCTAGCTAATATGACTCCTCCCTTGGTCAGGAAAATAAATATTTTGGGCAGTCCGGTTGATTTTGGCTGTAGCTTTCAGGGAAAGAGGATATTAGGCTCTCATAAGACCTGGCGGGGAGTGGTGTTTGGCTTTTTAGCGGGATTTTCTGCTGTTTGTCTTCAACTCTGGCTTTACCAGTTTTCTTTTATTCAAGAAATTAGCTTGTTTGATTACAGCCAAATCAATATTATTTTATTTGGTTTCTTATTGTCCGGCGGAGCAGTATTCGGGGACCTCTTGTTTAGTTTTTTTAAACGGAGAATAAGATTGGTTCCGGGAGAAAAATGGCTTCCTTTTGACCAGACCGATTATGTAATCGGCGCTTATTTATTCTTAGTTCCCTTTTTAATATTAGAGCTTAAAGTTTGGCTTACCATTTTTGTGGCAACCTTTTTTCTGCACGTGGCTTTTAACCGGCTGGGTTATTGGCTGGGGTTGCATAACAGCAAATGGTAGGCTATAAAAGATATTATGTTTATTAAAGGCGTAGGAATGACAAAATTTGATTACTCCCAGAAACACTGGTGGGAATTTGCTTATGAAGCCGCTCTTGAAGCGCTGGAAGACGCTAAAATGAAAGCATCGGATATTGATATGATTATTCTTACCGGCATGTCTTCTGCCGCCGGAGGAGAGCATCAAACCCATAAGGTTTCTTTGCTTTCAGATTTATTTAAAACGAATGTTCCCATTATTGAAATGACTTCTGTCTGCGGAGGCGGCGGAGTGGCTTTCTGGAATGCCAATCATCTTAGCGGGCTTAAGAATATTCTGGCGCTGAGCGGAGAAAAGATTGTTGACGGCCGCAGCGAAGTCACGGTGGATTGGATTTTATCGGCCGCGGAAAGGGTTATTGAACAGCCGGAAGGAATGCTTTTCCCGGTGCAAAACGCCCTGGTTGCCCAGCAGTATATGAATAAATATGGCAGCACTTTGGATGATCTGTCTTTAATAGCTTTTAAGAACCATCAAAACGCGGCTTTAAATCCCAAGGCTTATTATTACCAGCGTCCGGTTCCTTTGGAGAAAATTAAAGCCTCGCCCACGGTTGCTTCGCCTTTGCGCTTAATGGACTGTTCTTTGTCGCTTAACGGGGGAGCGGCGGCAATTGTTTCCCAGGAAAAAAGCGATGTTGAAGTTATTGGTTCTGGCTTTGCCACTGATTATTTGCTGACTTTTTCAAGAGAAGACATTACTCATTTCAAGGCTACTCAATTAGCGGCCAAAACAGCTTTTGCTCAAGCAGGTTTGCAGCCGAAAGATATTGATGTAGCTGAAATACACGATGCTTTTACTTCAGTGGAGCTGTTTTCTTATGAAGATTTGGGTTTTGCTCCGGAAGGCAAAGGAGCGGAATTAATTAGGGAAGGCAAAGTCAATTTAGACGGCGCTTTGCCGATTAATTGCTCTGGCGGGCTTAAAGCCAAGGGTCATCCTATTTCAGTAACCGGCTTGGCCCAAGTATACGAAATCACCAAGCAATTGCGCGGAGAATGCGGGGCCAGGCAGGTAAAAACAGCTCCGAAAATAGGGCTTTGCCATAATATCGGCGGAGCCGGGGGCAGCTGCACGGTGCATATTCTGAAGAAAGTTTAATTTCTTCTGTTTCTACTGGAGATCTTTTTATTGTGGCAGTCTAGAAAGTAGGGAAGCACGATATAGTCAAGCTCTTTTAACCTCTTTTCCCTTCTTATCTTGTTTATTTTCAATCCGTTTTTTAAAGTATCTTCAGTCAGCAAGATCGCTTCTGTGTCAGCGTTTTCAGCTGCCGGACCCAAAACATTTTCCAGCTTGGTTATGCTGTGAGATAGCTTTATTCTCTTTAAATAGCTTTTGATTGTTTTCTCTCTTTGGACATAAGATTGGATTTTTTGCCAGTCTTGTTTTCTTTTTTTGACCATTTTATCGGAACAAAGCCCGATAATCAGCTTTTTCCCGTAGTGTTTGGCCATAGACAAAAGATAGCGGTGTCCGTTGTGCAGCCGGTCGAAAGTCCCGCCCACCACAATTTTCTTGTATTTTTCCGTTTTGAACTCTGCTAAAATCTTTTCGATTATCTTCTTTATCTGTTCGGAAACTTCAATAACACAAATTCCTTTCTTGGGCAGGCCGTATATTATCAAGTCTTTTGGCTGGGCCAGGATTATACAGGGGAGCACCAATAAATCCTCTTCTCCTTCAATAAAGACATTTGCTTCCTTTTTTATTGCTTGTTTTAAGATTTTCCAAACGCCTTTATCTATTGAAGCCGGGGGATTGAAGCAGGAAAGAGAAAATCCCTGCAAAGCAACCTTTTTATTCCTATTAATTCTGCCGTCAAAAATTTTAACATTCGAGGGCAGGCAGGAAGAGCAATAATCGCCAACAGTGATTATTTTTCCCTGTTTTTTCTTTTTTAAAAAGCCGGCCAATTTTTGGCTCACTTCTTTCTTTTTTCCCAAAAGAGCGAAGCTCAAAGGTTTCTCCAATTTTGTTCTCAGCTTATTTGTTAAAAATAGTGTTTTCATATCTTTATTTTATTCCTAAAAAAAACATTAGTCAAAAGAATTGTTTCTTTTCCTAGTCTGTAATATACTATAATAGAAGAGAAATTTACTTGATGTTTTCTGAAAAAGTAGTAAACTAATCTGTATAATAGAATGGAAGAAAAAACTGTTATTTCTCATATTGCTTTAATTCCTGACGGGAATAGGCGCTGGGCAAAAGAAAGAGGTTTTTTGCCTTGGATAGGCCATCAGGCGGGAGCAAAAGCTTTTGAGAAAATTTTAAGCAATTGGGCTGAAATAGAAGTTCCCTATATTACTTTTTGGGGAGGTTCTGTGGATAATTTGACCAAGCGTCCCAAAAAGGAGGTGGATTTTTTATTTAAAGCATACGATGAACATTTTAAGAGAATTTTAAAAGATAAGAGAATTCACGAGAATAAGGTAAGGATAAGCGCGCTTGGTTTATGGGAAGAGATTTTGCCGGCGGGAACACAAAAAATAATCAAGCGAGGAATAGAAGAAACCAAAAACTACGACCAGCATTTTTTAACTTTTCTGCTGGCTTATGACGGAACAAGCGAAATGGTCTCCTGCTGCCAGAGGATTGCTCGGATGAGCAGGGAAAAGGAAATAACAGTTACTGAAGATTTAATCAAAGAGAGTCTCTGGACCAAAGATTTGCCCCCGGTTGATTTAGTGATTAGAACCGGCTGTAAAAAAGACCCTCATTTGTCAGCTGGTTTCATGATGTGGGACATCGCTTATTCCCAGCTTTATTTCACTGATACTCTTTTTCCTGAGTTTACTGTTGAAGAATTCAAAGAAGCTGTTAATAATTATTTAAATAGAGAAAGACGGCTCGGAAAATAAATATGTTTTATCAATGTCCCAAATGTAAATCTTGCTGGCAACAGCCAATCATTAAATGCCCTAATTGTTTTCTGGAGCTTGAGAGAATAAAATCAAACAAGGCAAAAGTAATTGGCGTTTCCCGGGTGACTATTCCCACGTTAACGCACCCTAAGGTGCCTTATTTCGTTTTGGTTTTAGAAGATGAGAGCGGCAATAGATGGGCGCAAAAATCAGTTGAAGAGTATAAGATAGGGGAAGAAGTGAGCTTTAAGCCGGAAAGTTCTTCGGAAGCAGTGGCTATTTGGCGGGTTAAGTACGACATTCTGGAGGCGATTGAAAAAGCAGTTGAATTAATTGGCGGAATTAAAGTGAACCAAGACTCAAAGATTATTATCCTGCCCACTTTGTTTGTTCCGGCCCATCCTTATCTGGGAGAGAATACCAATCCGCAGGTTTTGAATACAGTGATTAAGTTTTTAATTAAAAAAGGAGCCAAGTCAGAGAACATTAAAGTCGCCGGCCAAAGCTTTGATGAAGTTCCTATTGAAGCCTCCGCCCAAAAGAGCCAGTTTTTGCAAGTGTGCAGCGAGAACAAAGTCAGCTTGCTGGATTTGGCTCAGACCGAATTTGTGGCCAAAACAGTGGATAGTTTTAATTTTGAAATATCAGCCGAGCTTTATAATCAGGATGTTATCATTAATCTGCCTACCCTGAACCTTCATCCTAAATTAGGCGTGGCCGGCGCTACGGAAAATATATTCAAATTTTTTAATAAACGCTCTTATCTGTCTTTGAAATATCTTTTTGCCAGCGAGCAGATTTTTACTAAGATTAATAAATCTTTGCCTGAAAACATTTTAACTATCGGGGAAGCAATGAATGTTCAGAAAAAGAACAAGCTTACAGTTCTTTTGAGTTTTGTGCTGGCCAGCTATAATATGGTAAACATGGACAGGGTATTCGCCGAAATTTGCTTGCTTGATTCCTTGCCAAACTACTTGAAGAAAACTAAAATAGAAAATATCCCTGTCGCCGGAAGAAAAATTAAAGAGGTACAGTTTAACATAGAATCAATATGAACAGTCAAACCATCCAGCCGGTTTTTATAGATGTTATTTTGCCTAAAATAGACAGCCGGGTTAAAAACATTGCTTTGGTTTTAAGTTTTGCCGTGATTACCGCTCTTTGCAGCAAGCTGAGCTTGGAGATAGGCCCTATTCCAATAACCATGCAGACTTTTGCCGTAGTTTTAGCCGGAGTATTATTGGGCAGCAAAAGAGGAGCTCTTTCCCAAACCGTCTACTTGGTCGGAGGATTAGTGGGCATTCCTTGGTTTTCCCGAGGAGGAGGCCTAATATATATTTTATCTCCTACTTTTGGTTTCATCGTTGGTTTCATTGTCGCTGCCTATATAATAGGAAGATTAGCGGAAAAGGGCTGGGACAGAAAAATAGGGACAGCAATGCTGGCAATGCTGGCCGGCAATGTCTTTCTTTATTTTTTTGGCTTGTTGTGGCTGGCGCGGTTTGTCGGGATAGAAGCGGTTTTAGTAGTCGGACTTTACCCTTTTATTGTCGGCGACTTGTTAAAAATATTATTAGCGGGATTAGCTCTGCCCTTGGGGTGGAAGCTGATCAAGAATAAAAATTAAATCATGGAATTGCTGCTGTTTTTTAAAGCGCGGCATTCTAAATTAATATGAAAAACAAAGTAGTTTTAATCACTGGTTCTTCTCAAGGCATAGGAAAAACAATTGCCTTAAAGTTTGCTTCCTTGGGCGCAAAAGTGGCTTTAAATGATATTGCTTCCCAGGAAGAGAGTTTAAAGAAAACCCAGCAAGAGGTTGGTAAAGAGACAAAGTATTTCTTGGCTGATGTTTCCAAGTACGAAGAAGTGGAAAAAATGATGGCTGAAATAGCCAAAGAATTCG
This sequence comes from bacterium, assembly GCA_030594935.1. Taxonomy (GTDB): domain Bacteria; phylum Patescibacteriota; class Minisyncoccia; order Minisyncoccales; family JAGLPU01; genus JAGLPU01. The sequence continues at coordinate 8,414 of JAUVEE010000009.1, read as the reverse complement.
GAGGATTAGACGTGCTGGTGAATAATGCCGGAATTTGCCAAGATAGAACTTTGGCGAAAATGACTCAGGAAGAATGGCAAAGAGTAATAGATATTAATTTGACCGGAGTTTTTAATTGCGCTAAAGCAGCTTTGCCCTTGATCGTGTCAAAGCAGGGGAAGATAGTTAACATTTCTTCCGTAGTGGGACAGAGGGGGAACTTCGGCCAGACCAATTATGCCGCCGCCAAAGCGGGCATAATCGGCTTTACCAAATCTTTAAGCAAGGAAGTGGGAAAACTGGGAGTGAATGTTAATGCGGTTGCTCCGGGCTTTATTGCCACAAAAATGACGGAAAATCTGCCAGCGCAGATGGCGGGAGCAATCAAACAACTGACTTCTCTGGGCAGATTTGGCCAGCCGGAAGAAGTTGCCGATGCTGTTGCTTTTTTGGCTTCGGACCAAGCCAGCTTTATTACCGGTTCAGTTATAAACGTTGATGGAGGTTTATCCGTTTAATAATGAAATCAGCATTAATCAACTTATTGCAAGCTTTGAGTTCAGATTTTCCTGACGCTTCTTTTGAGGTTGAATTTTGGGATGGGGCTAAAACGAAATTTGGTTCCGGCGATAATAAATTCAGACTGATTTTAAAAAATGAAAAGGCTGTCCAAAGAATAATTTCTGAAAAAAGTTTAGGCTCTGGGGAAGAGTTTATGGAAGGGAACATTGAAATAGAAGGCGATATTCAAGCTTTGTTAAAAATAATTTACACTAAAGCCTGGACTGATTTACCGTTATCTTTAAAAACCAAATTAAGGATTTTTTTCAATTATATTTTTTCTTTGGGCTCTATTAATAAAGCAAAAAAGAATATCTCTTATCATTACGATTTAGGCAATGATTTTTATTCTTTATGGCTGGACGAAACTTTGACTTACACCTGCGCCTACTTTAAAGGAGCAGAGGACAGTTTAAAAGAAGCGCAAATAAACAAATACGAACATATAGCTAGAAAACTGCGGCTTAAACAGGGAGAGAGTTTAATAGACATTGGCTGCGGCTGGGGAGGGATGATGTTTCATGCCGCTGAAAATTACGGAGTGAGATGCGAGGGTTATACTTTATCAAAACAGCAGTACGATTATACAATAGCTAAAATCAAAGAAAAAAAACTGGATCATTTGGTAAAAGTGCATTTGAAAGACTACCGCCAGGCCTCGGGGAAATTTGATAAATTTGTTTCTATCGGAATGTTGGAAGCCGTAGGCAGAAAGTTCTTGCCTGTTTTTTTTGAGACAGTTAAAAAATTATTAAAGCCGCAGGGAATCGGCCTGCTTCACACTATTGGGGCAAGGGAAGACAAGCCGGCCGACCCCTGGATCGTCAAGCACATTTTTCCCGGCGGTTTTATTCCTACCCTGCCCCTGATTGCTGAAATTATGAATAAGAGAAAATTAGTTTCTTTTGATATCGAAGATTTAAGGATGCATTATGCTAAAACTCTTGATAAATGGATAGAAAATTTTGAAGGCAATATAGATGAAGTAAAATCTATCATGACCAAATCTTTGGGCGGCAAGGTCCAGAAATTTATCCGTATGTGGAGGCTTTATTTAAACGCTTCCGCGGTTGCTTTTAAAACAGGAGAAAGCCATTTATATCAAATAACTTTTAGCAATGACTTGAATAATGAAATTCCTTTAACCAGAGAATATATTTATGATTCTAAATAAAGAGCAAATCAAAGAAATTATTCCTTACGACGACCCGTTTTTATGGGTGGACGAGGTAGAGAGCATTAAAGACAATACGATTATAGGGTATAAGGAGACGTCTCCTCATGATCCTTATTTCAAGGGCCATTTTACTGATTTTCCCATAATGCCCGGAGTGCTGGTGGTGGAAGGGGTGGCTCAGACCGGCACTATTCTGCTGCGGAAAATAATAGGCGAAGGGCACGAGAACAAACATTTATTGGCTTATCAGGTGAGAAGCGCTCTTTTCTTCAGTCCTATTTATCCGGGAGACAGAATCAAGTATCAAGTTAATTTGCTGGGATATTATAATGATAAGATTGCCAACTTCAAAGGAGAAGTTTATGTGGGGGAAACAAAAAAGTGCGAAGTAAGGTTTGTGGTGGCGGTGGTTGACAAGCAAGAGCTGAAAGAGAAAAAGATAGGAAAAGCTCCTCAAACCAAACTTCCTTCGCTCAAGATAGGAAGCTTTGAAGCCGCCCTGCCGATAATCCAAGGAGGCATGGCTGTCAGAGTGTCTTTGCATAAGCTCGCCGGCAACGTGGCCAAGCAAGGAGGAGTGGGAATTATCGCTATTTCCGGAATGACCGATCCGGAGGAAGCCAGAGAGGAAATTAGAAAAGCCAGAGCTATTGCTCCGGAGGGTGTTATCGGCATAAATATTATGGGAGTGGTCGGGCATTTCACCGAACTGGTGACAGCGGCGATGGAAACAGGAATTGATCTGGTTATTCAGGGAGCTGGTTTTAGGAATGATATTTTTGAACTGGGCAAGAAATACAATGTCCCTATATTTTCAATGGCTTCTTCGGTCAAAGTGGCCAAAAAGGGCGAAGCATTGGGAGCGGCGGCCATAGTAGTCGAGGGAAGCGATGCCGGAGGACATTTGGGATTTCCCATCGGACATCCTTTTAGAAAGACTATAGATATTTTGAAAGACGTGGTTAAAGAAGTGAAAATTCCGGTTATTGCCGCTGGCGGGATATTCACTGGAGAGGATATTGTGGAAATGTTGCGGGCCGGAGCCGAAGGAGTGCAAATGGCCACCAGGTTTGTGGCCACAGAAGAATGCGATGTGGATCAAAAGTTTAAAGATGCTTATCTTAAAGCAACCAAAGATGATATTATTATGATTAAAAGTCCGGTTGGTTTGCCGGGAAGGGCTTTGAAGACTCCTTTTACGGAAAAGCTTTTGGCAGGAACAGCGCCGAAGCCGAACCCTTTAGAGTGTAAGGGATGCATTGGCGATATCTGCAATAAAAGCTATTGTATTTTAAAGGCTCTAGAGAATGCCAGGAAAGGAGATTTGGAAAACGGTTTGGTTTTCTCCGGTTCCAATGTCTGGCGGATCAATGAAATAGTTCCTGTTAAAAAATTAATTCAGGAGCTGGTGACCGAGGCTAACGCAATTTTAAAAAGTCAGCCTTTGTTAACAGATTCTTAAAATTTATGTTGATTTTAAATCAAAAGCAGGTGGAAAAACTTGTTCCCTTAAGCAAGGTCCAGCAGGTAGTCAACTGCGTGGAACAGGCGTTTTTTGATTATGGCCAGAAAAGCGTCCAAATGCCTCCGAAAGTTTATTTGTATTTTGAAAAATACAACGGGGACTTGCGGATTATGCCCTCTTATTCCCCTAAGCTCAAAATAGCAGGGACAAAGATTGTTAACGTCCATCCGCAAAATCCTAAAAAGGGCTTATTAACCGTGATGGCAAGTATTATTTTAAATGACGCCAAAAACGGTCTGCCTCTCGCATTATTGGACGGCACTTATATCACTGGAATGAGAACCGGAGCTTCCGGAGCGGTAGCCGCGAAATATTTAGCCAGGAAAGACGCTCGAACTCTGGGAATTATCGGAGCCGGACAGCAGGCGATTTATCAAATAGCCGCTATCACCAAGGTAAGAAAAATAAAGGAGATATTTGTTTTTGATATTAATGATAAGGCTATCGAAAAATTGAAGAAAGTTTTTAACAAAGAAAAAATTAAAAAAGTTTCTCTGGAACAGGCCGCTCAGCAGGATATTCTCGTCACCACCACTCCCTTGAGGAAGCCGATTATTAAAGAAAAATGGATTTTGCCGGGAACGCATATTAATGCTATTGGCGCCGATGCCGAGGGCAAAGAGGAATTGGACCCGGCGATTTTAAAGAAAGGAAAGATTGTTATCGACGACTGGGCCCAGGCCAGCCATTCCGGAGAAATTAATGTTCCTCTTAAAAAAGGGATTATCAGCCGGCAAGACATTTATTCTTCTTTGGGAGAAATAGTTTGCGGCAAAAGAGCCGGCCGAAAAAATTCTCAAGAAATTACGATTTTTGATTCAACCGGGCTGGCAGTTCAAGACTTATATACCGCAAATCTTGTTTATCAAAAGGCAAAGAAGGAAAAGATCGGCCGGGAAATTAATCTTTAATAAGTTTCTTTATAGATGTTTATGTTTGAAAACAGCAAATTGTGTCAATTATTTAATATTAAATATCCGATAATCCAGGGCGGTATGGCCGGAGTTTCTGAAGCGATTTTAACAGCGGCTGTTTCCAATGCCGGAGGATTGGGGGTGATTGGTTCTGGCTTTGGCACCGCTCTTTGGCTGCGGGAGGAAATTGAAAAAGCGCAAAGTTTAACTAAGAAGCCGTTTGGGGTTAATCTTTTATTGCAGAACCCCAATGTTACCGAACTAGTAGAAGTAATTACAGAGAAAAAAGTGCCGATTGTTTTTACCGGCGGCGGCAATCCCCTTCCTTTGATCAACCATTTCAAAGAGCAGGGAATTAAAGTCGTTCCGGTTGTTCCTTTTGCCCGACTGGCTAAAAAAATAGAGGACAGCGGGGCTGATGCCGTGGTGGTGGAAGGATTGGAGTCAGGAGGCCATATTGGAAAAACCACTACCATGGTCCTTGTGCCTCAAGCCAGGAAAATATTAGAGAAAATTCCCTTGATTGCCGCGGGTGGGATCTATGACGGCCGAACCGCTGCAGCCGCCCTTTTATTGGGCGCGGACGGAGTGCAGATAGGAACGAGGTTTTTGGCCAGTAAAGAATGCCAAATACACGAAAATTATAAGAAGGCGGTTGTTGAGGCTTCTGACGAAAATATTGCGGTGGTGGCCAGGTTTACCGGTCATCCGGTGAGAGTGATCGAAAACGAACTGGCCAAGAATATTCTAAAAATGGAGGAAGCAAATCCTTTTCCGGAGGAAATAAAAGCCGATAGGTTTGCCGGTTCAAAAGTCGCTGCCGGCAATATAGAGCAAACGCCTCTGCTTTGCGGTTTGGCTGCCGGTGGGATTTTCGACATTAAAAGCTGCCGGGAAATTATAGAAGAAATTATTATTGATGCTGAAAAAGCAGCTAAAGAACTGGCAGAAAAAATATAACCACTGCTTCAACAACAAGCAGTGTTTAACATTATGATAAAAAACACTTCTTTATTCTCTTGGTTTTGTTTAATATTCGTCAAACCAATTATCAGCCATTTTTTTATTAAAGAAATTAGAGGCTGGGAAAACATTCCTCTGCCCGGGAAAAATCCTGATTATCCCAAGGGCAATTTTATTTTAGCGGCCAACCACCAAAGTCATTTGGACTGGATATCCAGCGGCCGGCTTTGCGTGCCCCGCCAATTTCATTTTATCGGCCAGACAGACGCTTATACCGGCGCTAACCGTATTTTTCGCGACATTCTCTATTTTATTGCCGGCGTTATCAGGCTGGACAGGAAAAGCGATGAGTCTAAAAAGAAAGCAACGGCTCAAGCCATCGATGTTTTAAAAAAAGGCAAAATTTTAATACTCTATCCCGAAGGGACCAGAACCAGGACCGGAGAAATAGGCAAGGGGAAGTGGGGAACGGCCAAATTCTTTTTAACTACCGGAGTTCCCATTCTGCCGGTGGCTTTTGAGGGCGCTTTTGAACTTTTGCCTCCCGGAGGAAAATTGAGAGTGAAAAAAGAAATGAAAATAAACATTGGCCAGCCTCTTTATTTCAAAGAAGAATTTGAACAAGCAAAAAATCTTGATTGTTCTTCGGAAGAATACAAAGAGCTGCTTGTTAAAATTATGGACAGAGTAATGAAAGAAATTATTTCATTAAGAGAGGAAATCAAATGAAAACTTCTTTTGTTTATTTTTGCAAACTGATTCTATTTCCCGTTACTAGGTTTCTGACAATTAAAACAAAAGGAAAAGAGAATATTCCCGAAGGCAGTTTTATCGTTGCTTCAAACCATATTAATGGCTGGGATCATTGTTTTATCGCCGACATTCTTGAAAAGAGATTAAGGGATATTCGCTTTATCGGCGCCATGGATAGCGTGAAGACTTTTTTCCAGTCAGGTTTGATTTATTATCTTGCCGATACCATAGCCATAAACAGGAAAAAGGTTGACAGAGAGGCTCTTTTAGGGAAAATGATAGAGTGCCTGCAAAAAAACAAGATTGTTATTATTTATCCCGAAGGCAGTAGCAGTGAAAAGAAAGAGTTACTCAAGGGAAAAACAGGCATAGCAGAACTGATATTTAAAACTGAAGTTCCGGTAATGTTGATCGGCACCAGAAAGGTTAAAGGATCTCATAAAAGAATTATGGAAATAAAGAAACCTCTTTATTTCACCGAAGAAAGAAAAATAGCCGGAAAGATAAAAGACGAGGAGGAATATCATTTGTTTCTTAGAGAAGTCACCGATAAAATAATGAGAGAGATTTCCCTGCTTTGCGGCAAGCCTTATCCTAATTATTAGAATATTATGGAAATCAGCAAAATACTTATCGCCAATAGGGGAGAGATAGCTTTGAGAATTATTAGAACCTGCCATGAAATGGGAATTAAAACCGTTGCTCTTTGTCCTGTTCAGGGCCAGGAACATAATTTTTTAGAAACTTCTTTGGCCGATGAATTTTGTTATTTGGAGCAAGAAGGAGTAGCCGGCTATCTTGACCAGAAAAAAATAATAGAAATTGCCAAACGGACGAAAGCTGACGCCATTCACCCCGGCTATGGTTTCCTGGCGGAAAACTGGAAATTCGCCAAGCTCTGTCAAAAAAACAGAATTAAATTTATTGGACCGCATTTTAAAACTCTTAAAAAATTTGAAGATAAAATTGAAGCTAAAAAACTTGCCAAAAAAGTAGGCATTCCCATCCTTCCTTCCAGCGACGGCCCGATTAACACCAAGAAAGATCTTATTAAATGGATTCAGCGCATTAAGCCGCCGTTTATTTTAAAGGCGCAAAAAGGAGGCGGCGGAATCGGCATGAGAGTAATTGATGGAGAAGTCGGGATTGGAGATGTTTTTGCGTCTTGCCTTGATATTAAAAGACAGATTGGCACGGCTTTTTCTGAAACTGACTTTTTTTTTAGAAAAATATTTGGATAAACCCAGGCATATTTAATTTCAGTTATTGGGAGACGGAAAAAGTGTGGTACATATGGGAGAAGGTGAATGAACAATACAGCGCCGAAACCAAAAACTGCTGGAAGAAGCGCCTTCAGATTTTCTTACTGAAGAAGAAAGAGATCAATTGGGCAGTTTGGCAGTTTCTTTATGCAAATATGTTAAATACGAAGGAGCGGCGACTGTTGAATTTCTGATTGACGAAGAAAGAAACTTTTATTTTTTAGAAGTCAATCCCAGGATTCAAGTTGAACACCCTGTTACTGAAGCTATCACCAATGTTGATATTGTGGAACAGCAGATTAAAATAGCTCGGGGAGAGAAGCTTGCTTTTTCCCAAGAAGATGTTTCTTTGCAAGGCTGGGCGATAGAAGCCAGAATTAACGCGGAGTCTCCTAAAGAAAATTTTCAGCCCCAGACCGGGACTATTCAAAAATATTTTCCGCCCGGAGGCCAGCATGTTTTTTTGCATAGTTTTTGCCAAAGCGGCCAGGAAATATATCCTTATTTTGATTCTCTATTGGCCAAGCTTATTGTTTGGGGAAAGAACAGAGACGAAGCTGTTTTGAGATTAAAACGGGCCTTGAACGAATATATTATTGAAGGAGTGGCCACCACTATTCCTTTTTTTAAAGTCCTTTTAGAAAACAAGGATTTTCTCCAAGGAAATTTCAACACTAATTTCATTGAAAAGAGCAAGATTCTCCAAAAGATAGAAGAAACAAAAGATTCAGAGAAACCGAAAATAGTAGAGGTTTTAGAAATAGACGAAGAAGACGTTGCCAAGCTTGTTTTCGCGGTTTATCAAAATTTAAAAGAAGTGAATGAAAAACAGACCGGCAAGAACAATAGCTGTTCTGATTGGGTCATGTCGGAAAGGATGAAAATGTTTGAAGATAATAGCAAATAAGTTTATGAAAATAAAAATTAATATTAAAGACAAGTCCTATGATGTTGAAATTTCTCAGGCCAAGGAGGGAGAAGTGAAGATTAGAGTTGGAGAAAAAGAATTTAGTTTCAATGAGGGCGATGTCCCGGCTTCCGCCGGAGAAAAAAGAAAACCGACAGTGGCCCAGGCCTATCTTTCAGAAAAAAAAGATTTTGGCGAAACGGAAATCAAAAGCCCTCTAGCCGGGATAATTTCAGAGATTTTTGTTGAAATCGGGGCAGAGGTGAAGAAGGGCGATAAAGTTGTTTTGCTTTCGGCCATGAAAATGGAAAATGAAATTATTTCGGAATTTCAAGGAAAAGTAAAAGAAATTAAAATAAAAAAGAATCAGCAG
>JAUVEE010000068.1 GCA_030594935.1 bacterium | reverse complement strand
GGAAAAGAAAAGAATCTCTGAAAATGTTTTTCAAAACATGGAAATCATTAAAGGATATTTTAAGGAGGCCGAAGGGCAAAATTGGATTGATGCCAATAATTTCCTATTTCTGAAAAAAGAGTACAATAAAGTGAAAAGGGGAATGATTGAATCCCAAGACAGCAATGGATCGGAAACTGAAAAAGAATCTAAACAAGAAAACCACAATTCAATAGAAACTAAAGAACCGGCAGTTATTATTCCCAAGACTAATGAAGAGGGCGGGCAGTTATCAGATCGCCAAAAAAAAGTATTGCAGCTTTTACAAAGATTGCATAGAGTAAAAGTCAGTGAAATAACAAGCAATTTTGCCAATATCAGCAAAAGAACTTTACAGAGAGATTTAGAAGTTTTAGTGTCCAGAGGTTTTGTTATCAGGAATGGAAGCCATAATGGCATATTTTATCAATTCAAAGATAAATAAAAGAATTAGGGGTATGACAGAGGTGCGACATTGCGACAGGGGGTATGACAAAGGTATGACAGAGGTGCGACATTGCGACAGGGGGTGTGACATTAGTCCAATATTAAATAAACAAGCTTATTAAAGAGAAAGGTTCTATTATAACAGGTGTGACACAACAGGTGTGACATTTATAGCTAAATTTTATGAACAGCCTTCAGCAAGAATTTGAGAAGATTTACGATGAATATGTAGCCAAGATTTATCGTTTTGTTTTCTTTAAAATAAATTCGAGGGAGATTGCCGAAGACATAACCTCCGAGGTTTTTCTGCGTGGCTGGAAGGCTTTTCAAAAAAGCAAGCAGGAAAAGAAAGAAATTGAAAATCTGCCGGCTTTTCTTTACCAGATCGCCCGCAACGCTGTTGCTGATTTTTGCCGCCAGAACGGGGAGCTTAAAGTGGTTTCAGCGGAGCACAATGAAGTTATTGACCCTCAGCCCGGAGCTGATGAAAAAGCAGAAGTTAATTCAGAGATAGAAAACATTAAATTAGTCATGAGCGGCATCAAAGACGAGTATAGGGAAGTGATTACTTTGCGCTATCTTGATGATTTATCCACAACAGAGGTTGCCACGATATTGGGGAAGTCAGAGGGGTCGGTCAGAGTGACTCTTCACCGCGCCTTAAAGTCTTTAAAAAAGAAGCTGGTTTAAAGTGTAACAAAAACCTGTTATTTCCGTCTTAATAATAAAGAAGACAAAATACTAATTTTGGCTCCAATGACTGACGCAGAACTCATTCAAAAAATACAAAAACTCAAACAAGTCAAACCCAGAGAAGAATGGGTTCTTTTGACTAAGAATAAGATGTTTGATATAAAAGACGAGGTTCTGGAGAACGCAGCTGGACAGACAACGGAAGCCAAGGCAGGAATAAGAGAGATTTTGGCCGGAGCTTTCAGAATATTTAATTATCGGCCGGCCTTGGCGGCAACAGTTTCTTTTGTCTTTTTATCCGTTGTGTTTGTTTCCGCCCAAAGCTCTTTGCCCGGCGATTCTCTTTATTCCGTTAAAAAGATCACTGAACACGTAAGAATGGAATTGGCTTCTCAAGCTGAAAAGCCAAAAGTGCAGTTAGCCTTAACAGAAAAGAGATTAGCGGAACTGGCCAAGATCGCCGATGCTAATTTGGGAAAGAACTTGGCTCCGGCAATAGTGGAGTTTGAGAAGACAATCAAAGAATCAGCCAGAACACTAAGGGAAATGGCCGCTGTTGATAATTATAGGGTGGATGAGGAAATAGTGGCGGTGATTGAAGCAATAGAGGAAAAGACAAGAAACATAGAAGATACCTTAGCAGTGCAGATAGACACCAGCGACTTGGAAGAGTCAGCTAATTCCTATTACCGAAACTGCCGGATCGCGGTTGAACAGCAAATCACAGATTTGGAGAGCAGAACGCTGACCGTTGACCAGGAAAACTTATTGCAGGAAGCAAAAGAGCATTACGAAGAAGGGGATTGCAATCAGGCTTGGGAGATAATTTTCATTTTAAGCAATCCGGAAGAATAAATAATAAGATAGATTGAGATAAATTGTTTTTATCTGTTTGTCCGTTGCGAAACAATCTTCCGGAATAAATAATTTAAAGTTCGAACGTCGTTAGCTCACTTTTCTTGAATGTTTGCAGAAATGCAGCAAAAATCATGATTTATATTCAAAAGAAGTGATTTGGTCGATTACGGCGAAATATTAAAATTAAAATAAAAACAAATTGAAATTTAATTAATCAAAAAATTGATTAATTAGAGAAAAGATAAGAAATTAAAATTATGTCTAAATTTAAGAAAATTGTTGCCGGCTTAGTTTTTGCGGCCGTGGTGGTATCTACCCCAATTGCTGCTGCAACTACAGAAGAGCTACAGGCACAAATTGACCTCTTATTGGCTCAATTGGTCCAATTACAGGCTCAATTAGCTGATTTGGGAGGAACACCAGCAACACCAGCAACCGGTTATGCAGGTTGTACCATTACCAGCTTTGATAGTAATCTTAGCCAAGGAATGAGCGGAGCTGATGTTAAATGCTTGCAGATCATTCTGAATTCAGCTACTGACACACAAGTAGCTCCTTCAGGAGTTGGTTCTGCCGGCAACGAAACAGATTACTTTGGTTCTTTGACCAAAGGAGGAGTTATCAAATTCCAAGAAAAATATACCGCTGAAGTTTTAGAGGAATACGGCTTAACTGCCG
>JAUVEE010000029.1 GCA_030594935.1 bacterium | reverse complement strand
GTTTTCAGCCGGCAATTTAACCCTTGTCTGTTTCTGCCCGAATACGGCAGTGAAATCTGGTTTGACCGGGCCCATAACGCTGTTTTTGATACTCTAGTTACTTCAGGAGTCATCGGCTTATTGAGTTACTTAAGTATTTTCCTAGCTGTTTTTTATGCTCTTTGGAGAAAATATTTTAAAAATAAGCTTGATTTTTGGGCAGCCGGCATTTTCTCCGTCTTGTTAATTGCTTATTTTGTCCAGAATTTCACTGTTTTTGATATGGTTTCAAGCTATATGATGCTGTTTTTGGTTCTGGGTTTTATCGGTTATCTGCTAACTTCTTCTCGCCAAGAGCAAGCAATTTTCAAGTTTCCCCGCCCCTTATTAAGCGTTGGACTATTGATTCTTTTCTTATTCTCTTTTAATAAGTTCGTGATCCAGCCGGCCTTAGTGGATAATTATATTATCCAAGTATTCGGCTCCCAGTCTTCTTCTCAAAGGGTGGCCTTGTCTGAAAAATTGTTTAATCTTTCTCCTTTGGGCAGGTATCAGTCAAGAGAACTTTTGGCTAATAATACCGTGAAGAATATCAATAACAGGAAGCAGAACGGCATGTCGGACGAGGATATAAGAAAAGAGCTTGCTTTTATGTCCGGTGAATTGGAGAAGAGCGTCCAAGAATCTCCTTTAAATTACCGTTCCTGGCTCAAACTGGGCGAATTCTATAATTTTTATTCCAAATTTGACGCAAGCAAAACTGTTGAGGCGGAAAGAGTTCTTAATAAGGCCATTGAACTGAGTCCGAACAATCAGCAGGGCTACTGGGCCTTAGCCCAAACAAGGTCTTATCAGGGAGACCTTCAAGCTTCTTATGCTTTGGCGGAAAAAGCTTTAGAGCTTGAAGAAAGAGTGGTTCATTCCCATAAAGTAATAATACAGATTGCGCAAATGATGGGAGATAATGACCTAGCCAGAGAAAGAGCCGGAATAGCGATTCCTTTTGTTGAGAAAAAGATTGAATTCAGTCCGACGGTTCCATCATATTTTGATTTTATTCAGATAGCCCAAATCGCCGGAGAGCTTGATTTAGCCAGAGAAAAAGCCAAAGAAGGGATTCCAGTTGCCGAAAAAGCAGTTCAACTCAACCCGGGAGTCCAATTTTATTTGGATTTAATCCAATTAGCCAAGGTTGCCGGAGATCATAATTTTGCCAGAGAAAAAGCAGAAGAAGCTATCAGCCTTAACCCTAAATGGCAGCCTCATTTTGAAAAGTTTCTTCAAGAGGAATAACGCTTGCTTTATCAATCAGATATAGTATATAATTAAACCAGAGAGACAAAATTATGGTTAAGAAGAAAAAAATGAAAAAAGCTGCTCAACCGGCTCCCAAAGCCAGCGTTTCTCGGTTAAAAGAGACGGGTTATAAGACGAAGATAAAAGTGGTTGGCATTGGCGGAGGCGGAAGCTCAATTATTTCCGAAATAGCGGTTAAACTTAAAAAAGCGGAATTTGTGGCGGCTAATACTGACTTTTACGCCCTTAAAGAATTGCCTAAAAAAGTAAAGCGTTTTCATTTCGGCCAAAGCTTAACTCAGGGTTTGGGAGCGGGAATGCAGCCTGAAGTAGGGGCGGAAGCGGCTCAAATAGAAAAAGAAAAAATTAAAAAAATGATGGAGGGCCATGATTTTTGCATTTTTGTGGCTTCTTTGGGGGGAGGGACCGGTTCCGGAGCGGCTCCTGTGTTCGCTAAAATTTCCCGGGAGCTTAAAAACATTACCTACGGAATATTTACTATGCCCTTTGCTTTTGAAGGCGAGAAAAAGGCCCAGATTGCCAGAGAAAGCTTAGCCAAGCTCAGGCCTTATTTGAATGCCTTTACCATTATTCCCAATGAAAGGATTTTTCAAGTTATTGACAAGAATACTCCTTTAAAGCAGGCTCTAGCCATTGTTAATAAAAAGTTATCTCAATCTTTAGAGGGCTTGATTGAAATGATTTATAATCCGGGCTTAATTAATATTGATTTTGCCGATTTTAAAACAATCTTGGAAAAAAGAGGGAGACTGACTTACCTTAACACAATTGAAGTTCAGGGAGACGGACGAATTGAAGAGGCAGTTAAAAAAATAGCCTCCAATCCCTTATACCCTTATGGCATTAAAGGAGCCAAGGGAGTTCTATTTAATGTTTGCGGCGGCAAGACCTTTGGCTTGAACGAACTCGCCCAAATTTCCGGCAGTATTGCCGCATCAGCCAGTTCTGACGCTAAGATTATTTTTGGAATTTCCCAAAATGAAAAATTGAAGAATAAAATAAAAATAACTTTATTGGCGACGGGCTGTTCATTCGAAAAGATTAAAAATTCCGGAGAGCAGAACAATAAGAAAAAAGTCGTTAAAAAACCTAAAGCAAAAAAAGAAGAACCTCAAAAAGAACCTGAAATCAAGAAAAAACCAAAAGCTAAAAAAAGAACGATTAGCTTAGTGGTGGCCAAGCCTAAAAACTTAATTGTTAAGGTAAAAGTTGCCAAGCCGAAAGCTGATATTCCAGAAAAGAAAGAGCCTTCAGTAGAGGAGAAAATTGTTGAGCCGGAAAAGCCCCAGAAAGAAAGCAAGAGTTTGATTAAGAAAGTCGAAAATTCCCTGGTGCAGTCTATCGCCGGAAAAGATTTAAAAAGAAGAAACGCCCTGCAGATCAAGAAAGCGGTGGAGGAAGCGGAGCAGGAGCTTTTGGAACAGGAAACAAAATGGGATACACCCGCTTTTTTGCGGAAAAGAAAAGAGGCTAATAAGTAATGTTAATAACAGTTTGCCATAATGAATTTTGGCAGCTTTTTATATATGAAAATCAATAAAGTAGTTATACCGGCCGCTGGCTGGGGAACCAGATTTTTGCCCGCCACCAAAGCCATGCCCAAAGAAATGCTGCCCATAGTGGATAAGCCGGTTATTCAATATGTAGTGGAAGAGGCGGTCGCTTCAGGCATTAAAGACGTCATTATTATCACCGGCTGGCAAAAAAGGGCGATTGAAGACCATTTTGACCAGTCTTTTGAATTAGAAAAGCATTTAGAATCTCAGGGAAAAGAAGAACAACTCAGCCAGATAAAGAAAATTGCCCAGTTGGCTGATTTTATCTACATCAGGCAGAAAGGAAAGTTTTACGGCAATGCAGCGCCTATTCTTTCCGCTGAGGCAGCTGTGGGGAATGAGCCTTTTGCCGTTATGTGGGGCGATGAATTTATCGGCGCCAATCCTCCCAGGCTGGCTCAAATGCTGGCGGCGTATGAAAAACACCAGGGAGCGATTATTTCCGCGGTCAGGATCGAAAGCGAAGACCAGCTTTCCCGCTACGGGATTGCCGAAACAGAGCCGGTTGAGGAAAACATTTTTAAAATTAAAAAGATCGTGGAAAAACCCTTGCCCAGCGAAGCTCCTTCCAATCTGGCAACTCATGGCGCCTATATTCTGCCTCCGGAAATATTTGGCATTATCAAAGGATTAGATCCGGGCAAAGACGGAGAAATTTGGCTGGTGGACGCTGTCAACGAATTGATTAAGCAGGGTTTTCCGGTTTACGGCTGCGAGATTCAAAACGGCAAATACTATGATACCGGCAATAAGCTGGAGTATTTAAAAACAGTGGTTGAATTTGCTCTTGTTCACCCTGACTTGAACGATGAATTTAGAAAATATCTTAAAAGCCTAAAACTATGATCTACGATTTAATTATTGTCGGCGGCGGTCCGGCGGGAATTACAGCGGGAATTTATGCGGCCAGAAAGAAGGTAAAAACTTTACTTCTTACTTCTGATTTTGTCGGTCAGACAGGAAAAGCCTTGCATGTTGAAAATTATCCGGGTTTTAAAAGCATTTCCGGCAATGAGCTTCTTCAGAGGTTTATTGAGCATCTGCGCCAATTTGAAATTGAAACTAGAGAACAAGAAGCAGTGGAGGTAAAAAAAACAGACCAGGGATTTAAAATAATCACCAAAGACAATGGTTCTTTTGCCACTAAGGCGATTATTATCGCTTCCGGAAGAAGTCCGCGGATGCTTAATGTTGTTGGCGAGGAAGAATTCATCGGCAAAGGAGTGTCTTATTGTCCTTTATGCGATGCCGCTTTTTTCAAGGATAAAAGAGTAATAGTTGTCGGGGGCGGCAATTCCGGTTTTGGCGCGGCCATGGAGCTGATAAGATACGCCAGCAAGGCTTTTATTTTTGAATTTGCTCCCCAAGTTCGGGCTGATGAAATAATTCAAGAACAGGCCAAAGCTTCCGGAAAAATTGAAGTGTTTTTAAATGTGCAATTAAAAGAGATAAAAGGAAAAGGAAAGGTGGAGTCGGTTGTTTACAGAAACCATGCCGAGAAAAAAGAATATGAAATGCCGATAGAAGGAGTTTTTGTGGAGATCGGCAGCGTTCCGGCAAGCAATCTGGTTAAAGAATTGGTTGATTTTAGCGAAACAGGGGATGTTAAGATTGATCCTTGGACTTGCCAGACTCGCACTCCGGGAGTTTTTGCCGCCGGAGATATCACTAACATTAGGCATAAACAAATAATCATCGCGGCTGCTGAGGGAGCCAAGGCGGCTCTTTCAGCCCACGAATATCTTGAGCATGAAAAACAAAATTAAAAGCATTATTAGCCGGGAGATTTTGGATTCTCGGGGAAATCCCACCGTGGAGGTTGACTTAACCACTGAACAGGGAATGTTCAGGGCTTCAGCTCCTTCCGGGGCTTCAACCGGAAAAAACGAAGCTCAAGAATTAAGAGATAAAACAAAGAGGTATAAGGGCAAAGGAGTTTTGCAAGCAGTAAGAAACGTTGAGCGAATTATCGCTCCGGAATTAAAAGGAAAGGATGTTCTGCAGCAGGAAAAAATAGATAAACTGATGCTGGATTTGGATGGAACAAGCAATAAATCTCGCTTGGGGGCTAACGCAATTCTGCCTGTTTCCATTGCTGTTTGCCGCGCCGCGGCCGCTGCCCAAAGCTTGCCTCTTTATCAATACATCGCGGAAATTTCCCAATCAAAACGCAAGCTGCCGATTGCCAGTTTTAATGTTATCAATGGGGGAGCGCATGCCGGCAACGATTTGGCTGTTCAGGAATTTATGATTGCTCCCCGCCGGTCTTCTTTTAAAGAATCTTTGCGCGCGGCCGGAGAAATTTACCATTCCTTGAAAGAGATTTTGAAAAAGAATTATGGCAAATCAGCCACTAATATCGGGGATGAAGGAGGCTTTGCTCCTCCCCTGACTACCGCGGAACAGGCTCTTGATCTGTTAGTAAAGGCTATCAATAAAGCCGGCTATAAGGGCAAGGTGGGAATTATTTTAGACGTGGCCGCTTCCGAGTTCTATAAAAAAGGAAAATATGAAATGAAAAAAGCTGTTTTTACTAAAGAAAAACTGCTGGCCTATTATTTAAAGCTGATTAAAAAATATCCCATTGTCGGGATTGAAGACCCTTTTTCCCAAGACGACTGGGCCAGTTTTGCGGCCATTACCGAACAAGCGGGGAAGAATATCACTATTATCGGCGACGACCTCTTATGCACCAATCCGGAAAGAATAAGAAAAGCGAAAGACAAGCAGGCCTGTAATGGCATTATTCTGAAACCAAATCAAATAGGCACCGTGACCGAAGCATTGGAAGCTGCGAAAATAACCAAGTCTTTTGGCTGGAAAATCATGGTTTCTCATCGTTCGGGAGAAACAAATGATGATTTTATTGCTGACTTAGCAACCGGTATTTCAGCTGACTTCATTAAATCCGGCGCTTGCGCCAGGGGAGAAAGATTGGCAAAATACAACAGGCTGTTGAGAATTGAAGAGGAATTATAACAGTAATCCTAAAATTAGAGAGAATGTTGAAAAACATTCTTTTTTTATGCCGAAATTTCACTAAAAATGAAATTATTTAATTGGGTTTACTTTTTATAGGGTTTTGTTAAAATGAAAATATAATTAAATCCATTATTTGATGCCTGAAATATCCGCAAAACTACAAGATCTTAGAGATAGATTCCATCAATTAATGGACCATCTTTGAGGCGGACAAAAAGAAGGAAAGAATCGCCAAGCTGGAAATAGAGGTTCAGCGAGCCGGATTTTGGAACAACCCGGAAGAAGCGGGAAAAATTTCCCAAGAGCTGGAGAATTTGAAAACGGAGTTAGAAGAATCTTCCCAATTGGAAAATGAATTGGCCGGAGTAGTAGAAATGGAAGAATTGGTGGAAAGCGATGGCAGTCTTTTATCAGAATGGGAAGGAAAATATCAAGCCTTGGAAAAAAAGATTGAACAAGTAGAAGTTAGAAAATTTCTGGGAGGCAAATATGATAAGGGAAATGCCATTCTTTCCATCTATTCCGGAGCCGGAGGAGAAGATGCCCAGGATTGGGCGGCAATGCTGTTGCGGATGTACAAAAGATATTGCCAGAGCAAAGGATTTAAAACAAAGGTTTTAGACCAATCTTTCGGGCAAGGAGTTGGTCCGGAGAACAGAATCGGGATTAAATCGGTCAGCCTGGAGATTCAAGGCAATTTTGTTTACGGTTTTTTAAAAAAAGAAACAGGCGTTCATCGCCTGGTGAGACTTTCTCCTTTTTCTTCCAAAAAGCTTCGCCATACTTCTTTTGCTTTGGTTGAAGTTTTGCCTGATATTTCCCAATCGGAAGAGGAAATAGAAATTAAACCTGATGATTTGAAAATGGAAACCTGCAAGTCTTCCGGTCCGGGAGGCCAGAATGTGAACAAGAGAGAAACTGCAGTCAGAATTATCCATCTGCCCACCGGAATCGCGGCCGCCTGCCAAAGCGAGAGAAATCAAGCAACGAACAGGGAAAAGGCTTTAAAAATGCTTTACGCCAAACTTTATTTATTAGAAGAAGAAAAAAGCAAGCAGGAGCTGAAAGAAATAAAAGGAGAACAGATCTCCGCTTCCTGGGGGAATCAAATAAGATCTTATGTTCTTCATCCCTATAAGCTGATCAAAGATTTAAGAACGAAAACAGAAGCGTCTAATGTGAATGAGGTGCTTGATGGAGACCTAGATAAATTTATTGAAGCCGAAATAAAATATGATTAAGTTTGAACATATTACTAAAATTTATCCCAATCATTCCCAAGAGCATAATACTGTTGCTTTGAATGAAGTTTCTTTTGAAATCAAAGAAAAGGAGTTTGTTTCTATTGTGGGCAAATCAGGCGCCGGGAAAACCACTTTGCTTAAACTGCTTTTGGTTGAAGAAACTCCCACCCAAGGGGTGATTCTTTTTGAAGGAGAAAATATTTCTAGAATCAAGTCCGGCGAGCTTTGCCATTTTCGAAGAAGGATAGGTTCTGTTTTTCAGGATTATAAGCTGATTTCTTCTAAAAATGTTTATGAAAATATTGCTTACGTGATGGAAGTGATGGGCATAAAGGATGACCAGATCAAGCATGATGTTTCTCAGGTGCTGGAAATAGTCGGACTTACTCAAAGAGCTTTTAATTTCCCGGCCGAACTTTCCGGAGGAGAGAAACAGAGATTAAGCATAGCTCGGGCCTTGATCCACCGGCCTCAAGTGATTATTGCCGATGAACCGACCGGCAACCTTGATCCTTACCATACCCGGGACATAACAAACCTTTTATTAAAGATTAATGAATTAGGAACTACCGTTATTTTAGCCACTCACCACAAAGAAATAGTGAACAGCTTAAAGAAAAGAGTGATTACCCTGGATGAAGGGAGGCTGGTGAGAGACGAAGAAAAAGGCAGGTTTATATTATAAATTATTATGTTTCTTTCTCTAAAAAGAATAATTCGCTTTGGCTGGACCGGTTTTTGCCGAAACAGCGGCTTATCTTTGGCCACGGTTTTTATTTTGGTCTTAACCATTTCTTTGGCAACCTCGCTCTTTCTCCTGCAAAACATCAGCCAATACTTGATTTCAGAGCTGCAGGAGAAAGTGGATATTTCAGTCTATTTTGACAAAGAATGTTCGGAAGAAAAGATTTTGGAAGTTAAAACACAGCTGGAAACCATAGAGGAAGTAAAAAGCGTTGAATACGTATCCGCGGAAAGAGCTTTGGAGAATTTTATTGAGAGGCACAAAGACGACACAGTTTTAATAGAGTCTTTGCAGGAGATAGGCTCTAATCCTTTTTTCGCCGCTTTAAACGTTAAAGCCAAAGAAGCGGCTCAGTATGACAGCATTTCTGTTTTTTTGGAAACTGAACAATTTCAGGGCATAATCACTGATGTTGATTATTTTAAAAAGAGGTCAGTTATTGAGAAGCTTTTTTCTTTTACTAATCAAGTCAATAAAGTGGGTCTTATTTTTGCCGGAGTAATGGCAGTGGTGGCTGTTTCGCTTGTTTTTAATCAGGTTAAACTGGCCATTTACAACAAAAAAGAGGAGATTGAAGTAATGAAGCTGGTCGGGTCTTCAAATTGGTTTGCCCGCGGCCCT